>JAIQFV010000019.1 GCA_020073085.1 Terriglobia bacterium
AGCGACGGGCCTTCTGTCCGGCCGCTCAGGAGAGTACCCAATCGAGCCGCCTGGTAGAAAAGGAGACAGGCAAAGTCAGTTATCGTTTCGAATGGAGTTGGCGGTGCAAGAGTTGCGCGCTGCGGGGGGCGTGTGTGCCGCCGGACCAGAAGCATCGCACCCTGGTGGTGGGTGAGTATCACACCGCGCTCGAGCGGAGACGGCGCGAGATGAAGACTGAGGCGTTTGAGCAGCGCAAGAAACACCGCAACGCCATTGAAGGCGCGCGCTACCGGGGATTGAAGAAAGTGCAGCTACAGAATTACTTTATCGGGGCGGCCTGCAATGTCAAACGATGGATTCGGAGAGTGCAGTGGGAGATGAAGCAGGCTATCCCTGCGGTTCCCACGGTGCTGGAAAGTTCCTAACGGAGGAGACCCGTGGCCCGGCACGGAACAAAGCCGGGCCAGAGCAAAACAAATCGCTGAAAAAACGTGAAGTCTTGAGGAAATCCTCGCTTGGTTGGGATGGATTCCCTCTTCCGCCAAAACTCGTCGCCGAAAAACAGGGGGTTTTGCAGCAGAATCTCCAATCTCCAATTGAGATCTGGCGTTTCAGAAGGGCTTGGCTAAGTGCTGGTCCGTCTCCATTTAGGGTTCGAGCCGCTGGATGGCCCCGGAGACGGTGACTTGGCCCAAATATGTCGTAGTGAATAACATTGGGGTCTTTCCAATCTCCATTTGAGACTTAGCGTTCTGGAAGCTCTCGGCTAAGTGCTGGTCTGTCTCCATCTTTTCTTCGAATCGGTGGATGGCGCCGGAGACGGTGACATGATCCAAGTCTATCGTACGGTTGAAAATGGAGATTGGGAAGGCGCGACCCTATTCGTCTGAGCACCCCGATTCATCGGGGTGACAACGAGTTCAAGAGAATGAAAGGGGAACCGTTTTCAACGGTTTCCTAAGAGCGGCCCAGTGCAATGGAAAAGCGGCCATCCTGTATGCGACTCGAGCCAACCATCGCAAACCGATAAATCGGTTCAAAGACCGAAGGAGGAAGAGCCGCGAACACCCCGATGAATCGGGGTGCTCTGAAGATTCGACCAAGGAAGATTTCAGGACGAAAATCATTGGAGTATGATCTTTCTAATCTCCAACTGACATTTGGCGTTCTGGAAGCTCTCGGCTAAGTGCTGGTCTGTCTCCATCTTTTGTTCGAATCGATGAATGGCGCCTGAGACGGTGACATAGTCCAACCCCCCTGCTAGAGCGCCCAACTGTTTGAGTCCCAGCCCCCCATAACGGAATGCCAGAGTCAAGACCAGGTTGCGGCCCCAGCCTCAAAAGAGCAAACTCCAAATTCCAAAATCCAAAATCCAGATAAAATCCAAGATCCAAATTCCAAATTCCACGTACGACCGAGACTGTGAAATGGACGCTGTCCATCACAGGCATGCGAGAATTCGAGAAGTTGAGGTCGCGAGAATTTAGTCCTCGAGAATTTAGGTCTGCACTTTTCTACAATTCAAGTTGGCCTATCCCTCCTGCCCGCTCTGTTTTCAATCCATGAAAATTAGATTCTGAAATTTGTCCGGCGGCCGGCGGTTCTTCCTTGACGGCAGGCCTTGGCCGGTTTAGGATATGCAGATGTTCGCAAATGCATCAACATAGAAATGCATATAATTGCGGGAACTTCATGCGACAACAGCTCAGTCAGTTCAAGGCGGAGTTCTTTAAGGCGCTGGCCCACCCCCTGCGTGTTTCCATTCTCGATGCGCTGCGCGAGGGCGAGCTCACCGTCAATGAAATCAGCCGGCAGTTTAGCGTGGAGCCGGCCAACGCGTCGCAGCAACTGAAGATCTTGCGGAGCAAGAACATCGTCGAGACCCACAAGGAAGGATCAAACGTTTATTACGGCGTCGGGGATCCCACCCTGTTTAAGCTGCTCGATGTGGCGAGGGAGATCTTCAACCGCCAGCTTCTCGGGGTTCGGGGCATGCTGGAGGAGTTGGAAGCCCAGCCGACCGGACGGCGGAAGAGACGTTGACCGGGACCATCAGATACGATGACGACCTTATGGAAGAAGATTCTTAAGACGCCGCTGGTACTTGAGCCCGTGGCCCCCTCACCGGGAGATGCCTCCATCGAAATTCTGGGCCGGTCCGTCAAAGAACGCGTGTCGGATCGGTTGGGTCGTTCTCTGCACATCCGGCAGGTGGATGCGGGATCCTGCAATGGCTGCGAACTGGAGATCGCCGCCTTGAATAACCCTTACTATGACCTGGAACGGTTTGGGCTCCACTTTGTGGCCTCGCCTCGCCATGCGGATTGTTTACTGGTGACCGGTCCCGTGACCCGCAATATGGCCGATCCACTCAAGCGGACTTATGAGGCCACCCCCGACCCCAAGCTCGTTGTGGCCATTGGCGATTGCGCGAGGGATTGTGGCATCTTTGCAGGAGGATACGGAGTCCTGGGATCGGTGTCATCCGTTATCCCGGTGGACATCGTCGTCAGCGGTTGTCCTCCCACTCCTCGAATGATTTTGTTGGGGATCTTTGCGGCGCTGGAGCGCGGTGATTAGTTCTTCATATTTGAATCGGCGCCTTCGGAAATATCGAACATGATCCAAATCGGCGAGGCACAGTTACTCCGTTTATTGGCGGTGGCCCTGGCGTGTTTTATGGCTGGCGCCGTGGGAGTGCTGGTGTGCGCCCGCTCGCCCCGTTTTGCACGCCGGGTTGGACATCTGGTGGCTATGCTGGGAGGGTTGTGTATTCTGCTCCTCAGCCTGGCCGGTTTGGCCGGGAACACGTTTGGCCTCTTCCTCCCGCGCCTCCTTCCCACGGGCGGCTTCGCTTTGGGGATGGATCGGTTGAGTGCGTTCTTCTTGTTGGTGATTGCGATCGGCGCCCTCACCGCCTCGATCTATGGATTGGCCTATACCCGGGAATATGAGGGGAAGTATTCACTGGCGGCCTACGGGTTCGCCTTTAACTTCTTCCTTGCGGCCATGGTCCTGGTCGTCCTGGCTCGCAATGGGCTGACCTTCCTGATCCTGTGGGAGGCTATGTCATTGGCGTCGTACATTCTCGTCATGACGGAAAGCGACCGCGAAGAGACGCAACGCGCCGGGTGGACTTATCTGGTCATGACGCACGCAGGGTTTGTCTGCCTCCTCGCGGGGTTTTTGTTGATGGGCCGTTATGCGGGTACGATGGATTTTGCACGCTGGCATGCACTCGCCGCAGGCTGGCATGGAGCCGCGCCTCACGCCGTCTTCCTGCTTCTGGGCATAGGGTTCGGCTCCAAGGCGGGGGTCATTCCGCTCCACATCTGGCTGCCGCAGGCGCACCCGGCCGCTCCCACACCCGTTTCCGCTTTAATGTCCGGAGTCATGATTAAGCTGGGCATTTACGGGCTGGTGCGCCTCGGGTTCGACTGGCTCGGCCCGGGACCGGCGTGGTGGGGAGGAGCTGTGCTGATCGTCGCGGCCATCTCGGCCGTGCTGGGCGTACTGTACGCCTTGGTCGAGCATGACCTGAAGCGGCTACTTGCTTATCATAGCGTCGAAAATATCGGCATCATCTTACTCGGGGTGGGCGCGGGAATGTTGTTTCAGACATATGGATTTCCCGCGCTTGCTGCCCTTGCACTTGTAGCCGGGCTCTATCACACGTTGAACCATGCCATCTTTAAGAGCCTGTTGTTCATGGGTTCCGGCGCCGTCCTGCAAGCGACTCATACCCGGAACATGGAAGAGATGGGCGGACTCATCAAACGCATGCCCCAAACCGCCGCCTGTTTTCTGGTCGGCTCAGTGGCGATTGCCGCGCTGCCTCCGTTCAACGGCTTCATCAGCGAGTGGTTGACATTTCAATCCCTGTTGCTCAGCTTTCAGATTCCCGCACGCGCTACCAACCTCATTTTTGTCCTCGCTGTCGCGGCGCTCGCCCTCACGAGCGGGCTTGCTGCGGCCTGCTTCGTCAAGGCGTTCGGCATCACGTTTCTGGCGTTGCCGCGCAGCGAGCACGCCGAACGCGCCCATGAAGTGAGCTTCAGTATGCGCGCGGCGATGGCCCTGCTGGCGATTGCTTGTCTCGGACTGGGCGTCGCCCCCTTTCCCTTATTGTCCTTTTTGAACCGGGCGACGTCGGACTTGATCGGCGCCCAGGCGGACGTGCAATTCCATTGGACGTCGATAGCGGCCCATGGAACGTTCGCGACGGTGTCGCCGCTTTGGGTGGCTGCCGCGCTGCTGGTGCTGCTGGCAGCGGTACCGGTCGGCCTGCGGCTCAGCCGTGCCAATCGGCGCGGTCGCACTTTTGAAACCTGGGGGTGCGGACGGGCGTTACAGACAGCGCGGTTTGAGTACACGGCCACCGCGTTTGCCAATCCGTTCAAACGCGTCTTTGGACTGCTCTATCGTCCAGTCAAGGAGCTTGACATCGAATTTCATCCTGAATCCAGGTTTTTCATGAGGACCATCGCTTACCGGAACGAGGCGCGGTCGATTTTTGAAGATGCCCTCTATCGTCCGCTGACGCGTTTTGCGCAATGGCTCGGAAGGCGGGCGCGCGTTTTTCAGTCGGGCAATGTTCATGTTTATCTTCTCTATATTCTGATCGCGCTCGTGGTGCTGCTGTTGCTCGCTCGTTAGCCGGTTTGAGGAGGTCGGGTGAAAAGACGCTGGAGAAACAAATTTTCCATCCAGAAGGAATCATGCTGATCGGGATCCTGATCGAACTCGCTCAACTCTTGATTGTCGCACTGGGCGCCCCCTTACTGGTGGGTGTGATCCGCAAGGTCAAAGCCCGCTTGCAGGGAAGACGCGGCGCCGGCCTGCTGCAGCCGTACTTGGACATGCGGAAGTGGCTGGTCAAAGAAGCGGTGGTGTCCGAGAACGCGTCTTGGATCTTCCGGTTTACACCTTATCTCCAGGCTTCGGTCATGTTGCTTTCGGCGCTTCTGATCCCCCTGCTGACGGTGCAAACCCCGCTCGGATTCACGGGCAATATTATCGTGTTGATGTATCTTTTTTTGCTGGCGACGTTTTTTCTTGCGCTCGCGGGACTGGATGCGGGGAGCGCCTTCGGCGGGATGGGATCGAGCCGCGAAATGACCATCGCCGCCCTGGCCGAGCCGACCGTGATGATCGCGATTTTTGCCATCGCCCTGAGGGTCGGCAGCACCAGCCTCGACGAGATTATCCGGCGGGGAGCGGCGGAATCGCTGCTGTTATTGAACCCCGGCCACCTGCTCGCGTTCATTGCGCTATTCATTGTGACCCTGGCAGAGACCGGGCGCCTGCCGATCGACAATCCGTCCACCCATCTTGAACTGACGATGATCCATGAAGCGATGATCCTGGAGTACTCCGGCCGTCACCTCGCGTTGATCGAGTGGGCATCCGGCATGAAGTTGTTCCTTTTTCTCTCACTGCTGGCCAATCTGTTCTTTCCCTGGGGCGTGGCCATGAATCGGGATGGGCCGTCGGTTTTGCTGGCCTGTGTCGTTTTGGTGTTGAAGGTGGGCCTGCTGGCCGCAATCATCGCCGTTTTGGAGACCTCGGTGGCCAAGCTGAGATTATTTCGTGTTCCCGAACTGCTCAGCGGATCGTTTTTGCTGGCGCTGCTGGCCGTGGCGTCCTTCTTCTTTGTCCGGTGACGCGAGGGTGAATTCTGGAGAGGTTGTGGGGGGGCTGGGATTTGAATCCCTTGCAGCACGTGAAATTCTAAGGATTTTATGATGGCATCGATTCTCTTTCCGAAGCTGGTGAATTTACTTTCTTTTATTTTCCTGGGCACCACCTTCCTCTTGATCGTGCGCAGGAACTTGGCAGGGCAAGTGCGCTTGTTCGCGGTGCAGTCAATCGTGCTGGCTGTCCTGGCGGCCCTGGTGGCCGGGTTTACGCGGAGTCTTGAGCTGTTTGCGGTTGCGATCGCGGTCGTGCTCCTCAAAGGGGTTGTGATTCCTCGTGTGCTGAATCGTGCGGTGACGCGGATCGGCCTGCAGCGAAGCGCGGCGCCCTATCTGGAGACCCCGGCGTCGCTGGCGATTTGCGGTCTGCTGGTGTTGCTGTCCTTTTACGTGATGGCGCCGTTGACGGATACCAATCGCCTGCCCACGGCCGACGCCATCCCCCTGGCATTCGCCGGCGTTCTGATCGGTATCTTCATCACCATCATCCGGCGCCGTGCCTTGACCCAGATTCTCGGATTCCTGATGCTGGAGAACGGCATCTTTCTCCTCGCGCTTCTGGCCACATACGGAGTGCCGTTCATCGTGGAGCTGGGAGTTTTTCTCGACGTGCTGGTCGCAGTGCTCATCATGGAAGTGTTTATCTACAAGATCAAAGAGAATTTCGACTCCATTGAAGTGGATCAACTCGGAAAGTTGAAGGGCTAATGCTGGTTGCTTTGCTGATAACCCCTCTTATTGTGACTGCGGCGATGGCCGTGCTTCGTCACCGACGAGTGCTGGAGTTCATCTACGTTGCCGGAGCGCTTGCCGGACTGGGAATGGGAGGGGTGGTTTCGCTGCGGGTGTTTCGGATGGGTTCCCTGACGGTCGCGACGCCCATGGCGCTCCATGCCCTGGCCGGGATTCTCCGCGTGGACGCCCTTTCCGCCCTGATGATCCTGGTGGTGACGTTTTTAGGGGCGATTGCAGCCATTTACAGCATCGGTTATATGCGAGCCGAGTCCAGCGACGGATTTCACTCCCCGGCCAGAACCTTCTTTGCACTTTTTCACCTTTTTCTATTTACCATGTTGTTGGCGGTGACCACCGACAACCTGGGGGTCATGTGGGTGGCCATTGAAGGGACGACCCTGGCCACTGTGTTTCTGGTCAATCTTCATAACACCCGGACCTCCCTGGAAGCCGCGTACAAATATCTGATCGTGTCTTCGATCGGCATTGCGCTGGCTTTCATCGGCACGGTCCTGATGTACTATGCGGGCACCTCGCGGGCCGGGGTGATCGGCTCGAACTGGACATCCCTTCGGGCCATGGCCGGCCAGCTCGATCCTTCGCTGGTGCGCCTGGCCTTCGCCTTCATCCTGATCGGCTATGGGACCAAGGCCGGTCTTTCGCCCATGCACACCTGGCTTCCTGACGCTCACAGCGAGGCGCCGGCCCCGATCAGCGCTTTGATGTCGGGGGTCCTGCTGAATGTCGGCTTGTATGCCCTCATCCGCTTTAAGATCGTCGCCGATCTCGCCATCGGGCCGGGATTCTCATCGCGTTGTCTGCTGGGGCTGGGGCTGTTGTCGCTGGCCGTGGCGGCCGCCTTTCTCCTCTCGCAGCGGAATTACAAACGCATTCTCGCTTATTCCAGTGTCGAGCACATGGGGATCATCTGCCTGGGTCTCGGGTTTGGCGGAGCGTGGGGTATCCTGGGGGCACTGCTTCACGTCCTCAACCATGCGTTCTCGAAGTCGATGCTGTTCATCCTGTCCGGAAATATTTATTTGAAATACCAGACGACCGATATCCGCCGGGTGCGGGGTTTGTTGCGGACCCTGCCCGTGACGGGAATCGCGTTTCTTATGGGGACCTTGGCGCTGGTTGGACTGCCTCCTTTTGGACTGTTCATCAGCGAGTTTCTGATCTTTCGGGCGGGAGTGGACGCGGGAATGATGGCCGTTGTGGCAATCGCGATCTCCCTGCTCGTGGTGGTATTCGCCGGAATGATGGCAAGTGTTAACTCGATGCTGTACGGGCCCACCCCCGAGTCCTTGGAGCGGGGCGACCCGCTGGCGTGGTCTCTCGCGCCGCTGGCCATCAATGGCGGACTGCTTCTGCTGCTCGGACTTGTTTTGCCGGTGGCGGTGATGCGAGTCCTTGACCAGATCATCAAGATCTTTGGAGTTTAAGGTGGCCGACACAGAGACGATTACCCGGGAACTGCAAGGCGCAAATTTGGGGCTGACCGCGATCGAGCAGGTCACAGCGCGGGAGGTCCGCATCACAGGAGGGAGAGACCTCATCGTCCCGGTCGCCGAGTGGCTGCGGGATCGATATCAAGCCCGTCCTGAAATGATTTGGGCCGAGGACACGCGCGCGGAGGAAGGGTCATTCACTCTGCGTTATCTTTTCGAAGTGGAGGGCGCGGATGCCTTCATCCTCCTATCAGTATCCGTTCCGGCAGGCGATCGCACTTTCCCTTCACTGGCCACGCGGTGGTATTTAGCCAGCCGGTTCGAGCGTGAAATCCACGACCTGTTTGGACTGGTCCCGCTGGAACACCCCGACCTCCGGCGCTTGCCCCTCCATCAATTCTGGCCTGCGGATTTCCATCCGCTGCTCAAAGATTCCTCCCCGCCCTCCCGGTTCATCGACGACGGCTCGCCGTTTCCGTTCCGTCGCGTGGAGGGAGAGGGAATTTATGAGATCACGGTCGGGCCGGTTCATGCGGGGATCATTGAGCCCGGCCATTTCCGGTTCAGCGTGGAAGGCGAAACGATTATCAATCTCGAATCGCGCTTTTACTTTGTCCACAAGGGGATTGAAAAGCTCTTCGAAACGCTTCCGTGGGAACGTGGCGTCGAGCTGGCGGAACGGATTTCGGGGGATTCCAGCGTGGCACACGCTATGGCTTTTTGCCAGGCCGTGGAAGCCATCGCCGGGACAACCCTTCCTCAGAGGGCGGCCTGGTTGCGCGTGGTCGTGCTGGAGCTCGAGCGGCTCTACAACCACATCGCGGATGTGGGCGCCATCTGCACCGATACCGGGTTTGCGTTCGCCAACGCGCATGCGATGCGCCTGCGTGAAGATCTCTTACGCTTGAATGATCGGCTTTTCGCGCACCGCCTGTTGCGGGGTGTATTGACCCCGGGTGGTGTCCTTAAGGACTTGAACGACGTACAAAGGGCAGAGGCACAAGCCGTCCTTTTTCGAGTGTTGAAGGATTTCGAAGAGATCGTCGAGATCGCCCGGACCAACGCCCTAGTCATGGATCGATTGATCGGGACGGGCCTGTTGACGCGTCGCACGGCACAAGAGATGCAGGTCGTTGGAATGGTGGCCCGTGCCAGCGGCATTGACGCTGATGTCCGGCGTGACCACCCCTTTGCGGCCTATCCACAACTCGAGGTTCGGGTGGCCGTGAGGGCTGAGGGAGACGTCTGGGCGCGAATGATGGTCCGCGTGGAAGAGGTGCGCGAATCGGTTCGGCTCATCGAAGAAGCTTTGCAGAAGTTGCCGGAAGGAAAGCTCTGTGAAGCGGTGGCAGGGGAAGGGATAGAAGGAGGGGCTCTTGGCCTTGTGGAAGGCTGGCGCGGGCCGGTGGCGCATTGGGTCGTCGGTGCTCGGAGGGCTTCTCCGTCGCGGGTGAAGATCAAAGATCCTTCCTTCGCCAATTGGCCTGCCTTGAATTATGCCATCTTGAGAAATATCGTTCCCGATTTTCCACTGATCAATAAGAGTTTCAATCTCTCTTATGCCGGAAACGACCTGTAAGGATCCTTCGATTTAAGCAACCCATATTTCCATAAGGAGACCTGATATGAAAAAATTGCTGGTTTGCGCGTTCTTCCTGCTGGTCGCAACACCGCTGTTTGCGGCCAAGGCTTGTGAAGAGCTGAAGTCGGAGATCGATGCCAAGCTCCAGGCCAAAGGGGTAAAGAACTACACCCTGGAAATTGTCGCCAATGAAGACGTCAAGGATGGAAAGGTCGTTGGAAGTTGTGATGGTGGGACAAAGAAGATTGTTTATACACGGAAGTAACTGGCCATCCCGCATCAGATGACTCACACACATTCCGCCAAGGCGGACGATGTATGCGCCAGCCACAATCTCGACGGGAACAGAGATTCGGGCCAAGCTTGCCGGCCGGAAGGCGGGTCCGAGCGCCGGCGCCATGGCGAAGACGGCTCGAACGCGCGGATCACGATAGGAATCGCTCGCATGTCGGAGAGCGGCCTGAAAGTCCGGGTCCGTCTTTGAGAGCCGATCGAAGTCCTCAAACAGTTGAGGGAATTCAGGCGGACTCTTGGAGATGCCGTCGGCGCGCGGCGACTTGCAGAATTCAGTGAAGGCCGCACATACATGATCGTTTACCTGATTCTCGGAGCGACTTACGCCTTTGCGGCGGCGGTACAACCCGGCGCGCTTCAAACCTATCTCGTTTCTCAAACCCTGAGCAATGGCTGGCGCCGTACAATGCCGGCCGCCCTTTCGCCACTGATCAGTGATGGACCGATCATCTTGTTAGTGCTTCTCGTCCTGAGCCGTGTACCGGCGGGGCTCCAACAGGTGCTGCGGTTTGCGGGCGGGGTGTTTCTTCTTTACCTGGCGGCCAGTGCGTGGAAGACATGGCGGAACTACGCAGGAACAGTCCCGGCAGCCGCTCAATCTCCACGACAAAGTCTGTTCCGGGCCGCGGTTGTCAATCTGCTGAACCCGAATCCTTATCTGGGCTGGAGCCTGGTGTTGGGCCCTCTCCTGCTGAAGGGATGGCACGAGACCCCGGCGCATGGGATCGCCCTGGTGGCAGGCTTCTATCTCACCATGGTCCTGACCTTGGCCGGATTCATTATGCTTTTTGCTGCTGCCCGGAATCTTGGGCCACGAGTGAGCCGCACCCTGATCGGTGTGTCGGCCATTGGCCTGGCTTGCTTCGGCCTCTATCAATTATGGGCAGGGACGAGGGGATTGTGGTAGGACGAAAATTCGAAGGAGGACAGTTTTAATGAGTTAGCCACGAGGACATTTCTAATGAGTCCAAGCGAGGACTTGATCAAAGAGTCTCGACAGGTTTGAGGCTGCACCTTGACTGGCCATTCGCATAGTTTTAAACTTGGGTTCGGAGAGTTAATCGCACACCACACCCCTGACGGATTTCATCAAGACATTCCGAGTTTGGATCAATGGAGGCTATTATGCGGAGATCATCTTCTTTTTGGATTTTCTTCTTTTCCTTGTCCATCTCTATGGCTGGCCAGGAGGTTCCGAGGCTTGAAATCTTTGGAGGCTATTCACATTTTCGAACCCCCAGCGGATCCTTCAGCCGCCAGATTGGGGGGACAAGTGCCTCGATCCTTGACAATGCAAACGTGAACGGTTGGGAGGCGTCGATCACCGGGAACGCAAACCGGTGGTTGGGAATCGAAGGTGATTTTGCGGGCTACTATGGGAAAGTGACAACGCAAGTAGTGATTTTTCATGTCAACCCGCCAGGAGTCACTTCGACGCCATTCAACGACACGGCGAAGGTCAGATACTACTCTTATCTGCTTGGGCCTCGGCTTTCTTACCGAGGAGATGAAAGGTTCACCCCGTTTGTCCATGCGCTCTTTGGGGGTATCCGCCAGACCATCGAAGGTCCTCAGATCTCAACCGGAGGGGCACAGACCTCGTTCGGCATGGCACTGGGAGGAGGTCTGGATGTCAAAGTCGCGGAGCATGTGGCCCTCCGTATTTTTCAGGCTGACTATGTGAGGACCCGATTCGGATTTAAGGCGGAGAACGACCTTCGGTTGTCGTTTGGTGCGGTCTTCCGGTTTTGAGGCAGATTGACCCGTCAATACCTGCCGGGAGGACGAACCTCTTATGATTGAGTTCAGCAGTGGGTCCATCGAATCCTCCTGACACCTCATCGCCCGCCGCCAGGGAGTGGGACAGCCACTCTATCCAGGCTGGCAACACAGTTTTTCCGCAGCAGCATGTAGAATCCCCGTTATACTCGGCTTACACTCGGGGCTTTCTTATCTTCATTTCGAAGGAAAACCAGCCATGGAAGAAAAGAAATTCGAGCCGGTCGTCCGGGCGGACAGCGACATGAGGGAATTCACTCCACGAGCGGTGGTGCTGGGTGTAATCATGGCGATGTTCATGGGAGCGGCCAATGCCTACCTGGGCTTGAAGGCCGGGATGACGATTGCCGCCACCTATACGACCGCTGTCATTGGCATGGCCATCATTAAGGCGCTCAAGGGGACCCTGCTGGAGGAGAACTGTGCCCGCACGGTCGGCTCCATTGGCGGCAACATCGCCACGGGCGCCATCTTTACTCTTCCGGCTTTTTTCATCTCCGGGATCTGGCTGCCGTTTTTTAGCAGCCAGCATTACCTGTTTTCGACGGTGATCCTTGTGGTGGGCGGGGTGCTCGGCATTATGTTCGTCACCATTACGCGCCGAATCCTGGTGAGCAACGTGGAACTCCCTTTTCCCGAGTCGGTCGCAGCCGCGGAGATACACAAGGCCGGCCAGAAAGGCTCGGGCGGCTCCCGGTATCTGCTTTCGGGAATGGCGGTGGGTGCCCTCTTCACCCTGCTGACCGAATTCAAGATCATCGCCTCGAAATGGCAGAAGGTTCTTTCCGTCGGGAAAGGGTCGGTGTTGTTGCGCGGCCCGGAAATGAGCCCGGCTTTTCTCGGCGTGGGTTATATCATCGGCCCCAAACTGGCTGGGATCAACTTCAGCGGCGGGGTGCTGGCCTGGGGGCTGTTGGCGCCGGCAATCGCTTTTTTCCTGCATTACCATGAGCTTTCCGCGGTTGCCAACTGGGCGGATGAGATTACCCTGATCTGGAAAAACTATGTTCGGTACATTGCCATTGGGGGCATGCTGGTGGGGGCCTTTTACACGCTCTTCAAGATGAGAAAGAACCTGGTGGAAGGCATCTCCCGCTCTTTCTCCACGCTGACACACACCCGGGACGCCGGGGATGCGGTCGTGCCGCGCACGGACCGGGACATCCACGCCAAGTGGGCCCTGACGGCCATTGTCGCCATCGCCATCCTCGTTTTCTTTATCTTCAATGCGTTTGCTCACAATGCCGCCGCCGCGGTGGTTGCCGCGGTCATGACGTTGATCCTGGGATTCGTATTCGCCGCGGTGTCCGGCTACCTGGTCGGCATCATCGGGGTGAGCAGCAATCCGACCAGCGGCCTGACCGTGTCGGTCTTGATTGCGGTCGCCTTCGTCAGGGTGCTGATGGGACTCAACGGAAGCAGCGGCGTCGCGGCGGTCATTGGCGTCGCCGCCTTCACTTGTGTGTCGGTCTCGGTGGCGGGCGAGATGATGCAAGATTTGAAGGCGGGGCACATCCTCGGCTGCACTCCGTGGCGCATGCAGCTCGGCGATATCTTCGGAGTCCTTGCGGCCGCGGTCGTCATGTTTCTGGTGCTCTCGGTGCTTCACCTGGGCGACATCAAGCAGCAGGTTTCCGAAACGCTGACCCATCTTGAAAAAAGTAACATCCAGGAGGTGACCTACAAGGGCAGTAGTCCCGGCATTAATCGACGAGCTTACACGCTGGCGGAAATCAGGGTCCTCGCGCCCGAGAAACAGAACGAAATCCTAGGGACGAACGCCGGCTTCGGGGGTGAAAGAATACCTGCCCCGCAGGCGAGCCTGATGGCGGTTGTGGCCGGCAGCATCATGCAGGGGAAGACCGAGTGGATTCTCATCCTCATCGGCATGTTCATGGGACTCGCATTCATCCTGATGCAGGTCAAAAGCCCCATGCTCATCGCCGTTGGCATGTACCTGCCGATCGACACCTCCTTCGCCATTTTTCTGGGAGGGGTCTTTAAAGGGATCGTGGAGCGCTACACGGAAGGGCGGAAGCTGTCGGGAGAAGAAAAAGAAAAGATCGGCAATACCGGCACCCTGCTTGCTTCGGGACTCATTGCCGGCGAAGCCCTTATCGGCATCCTTTTTGCGGCCCTCGCCTTTGCCGAAATAAAACTCCCCAAAGTATTTTCCAACCCGGGTTACCGACTGAGTCTTTTCGGCATGGCATTGATCGGATCGATCCTGGTCGTTACGTCTTTACGGAGATTGAAGAACACCAGGGGATGAGCCCACAAGAAACCTCCCGTGGGACGTTTGGATCGCCCCGCCACGATGGCAATACTGCCGCCCGCGTGACATCTCGCGGGATTATTGTGAATTCCGCTTGAATTCACATCAGTCAAGGTCTAGACTTTTTATCGGCCAGACGACCTGCCCCTGAAAATCGTCCTACGGCCAATCGCCTGACCCAAACGGGCCCTTTCCACTGAACATCACTAATATGATTTTCTCCGGTTGTTGGTTCTAGGAGTTGGCGTTTTCCGTTGCGGGGGTTCTTTCACTTTCGCGGGGAGTAGTCCAGTTTGACGTTGACCCAAAGTACCTCATCTCTGGCTGTGAAAGGGGTGTTGTGTGCGGGGTTATCGACCGACCGCCAGTGCTCACCACGAAGGATTGGAGTGAGATTTCGACCCCAAGGAAACATCGATCTGAGTGAAGCGGGAACTACAAAGTAATACGCAATCTGACGTGTGTGCGGATTGCACAAAGAGCAAGCTAACCCAATCCCCTCCATGAAACCCAATCGGCCCGACATTGTTTTTGTCTTCCCGCCTGCCTACGGGAGTCTGGGCGCGTTTAGAAGTCATTTGGGAGTTGCGTATTTACGAGGTGCGCTCGCCAGGGACGGTATCGTTACGGCCCAATACCACAATGACAATCCGGGACCCGTGGATGCGGTTGCAGCCGAGATACTTGCGCTCAAGCCGCAAATCGTCGGCTTCACCGTGTACGACACCAACTTTCCAACCGCTCTGGCCTTGGCCCGAAGCATCAAGCGGCGACGCCCTGGCGTCCGCGTGGTGTTGGGCGGACCTACTGCCACCTTCTGTTCCAAGCAGATTCTTGAGCGTCATCAGGTGATTGATGCCTGCCTCCTGGGGGAGGCTGAGGAAACAGGGGCGCGGATATTTGCGAAACTCCTGGAGGGCGGCTCTTTCGATACTCTGCAGCCAGGGGTCGCTGTCCGTAGGGAAGGATTGGTTTTCAGTACCGGTTTGCCGCCCCTGGTCGGATCAAAGGGTGGGGTTGCGCAATCGGCGCTCGACACAACGCCGTCACCCTATCTTTCAGGCATACTGACCGATGGACGCGCGGGCATTCTCACGGGGCGTGGCTGCACCCACCATTGTCAGTATTGTGCCTTCGCGGCGCTGGGGAGGAAGAAGCTGCGGCTGCATTCGATCGATCGCGTGGTCGCGGAACTTGAATACATCGCCGCACACCAAAAGCGAACGGGCGAACACTACATCGTTTCAGTTCATGACGACGCCTTCACCCTCTTGCCAGCCCGGGCAAAAGCCTTGTGCCAGGCGATTGCCGAGAGAAAGCTGAGCTTGGCCCTGATGGGTATCACTCGGGCCGACGCGGTTGATGAGGAACTGCTTCGCCTCATGCGAAAGGCGGGTTTCATTAGTCTGGCCTTCGGCCTGGAAAGCTCTGTGCCGTCAGTGCTGCGCGCCACGGGAAAAGTAAGGCCGCCTGACTGGCCCGACCCGGATCTTGGGCCCGAGAGGCGATTTGTTGAGCAGGTCAGGACGAGCGTCCTCGCCGCCAAGAAGCAGGGGTTCAGTGTAGGCGTGAGCATTATTCTGGGTCTGCCGACCGAAACAGCCGAAGACGGCGCCGCCACGCTCCGGTTTGTCAAAGAGCTCCCTATTGATTACTACACGCACAACCTTCTTTGGGTTTTTCCCGGGACGCCGCTGTGGGAATCACACAGCCGATATGGCATCGAGTGCGAGACCAACTCTCAGGGCCTGCCGAATACAACCGGATATGCATACGACCTCGCCCGGGTCAAGCCGCGGCCAAAGTGCACGCGTGAACGGGACGCACGATTCATCAGGTTGCTCACGGCTGACACTCTTTACGGCTGCGAGGCGAGTTTCTCAAGGGGGAAGGGAGCGGAAGTTGTTGTGGTGAACGCGCCGGAACTTACAGCGCCGACGGCTGAATGGCTTTCCCGGGTCTTGAGAATCGGAGGATTTGTGGTCCAGACTTACCCACCGCTCCGGCGAAACGAACTGGACTCCAGGCTCTACCGCGATCGGCGCTTGCTCATCGACAGTCTGGTGCCCGCTCGCTACTACGTCCAGGCCCTGCGAAAGCGGGACAGAATCGCCGATGAACGATGGCTTGCCGGTTGTTTGGCCGTCGATCTCTACCGCAAGCTGAAACCCGGGATCCTTTCAGTCCTATCGTCAAATGGACCGGCCCCTCTTGTCGATTGGGTTAATGGGATATCCACACCATTCGCCCTCTGCGAGGTGACCGAATACCTGCAGCAACCCGACGCGCTGGAACATTTTCTGGATCAGATGGATGAACGCGACCTCGGCGCGCGCCTTCAGCAGATGCCCGTTCCACCCGGTGTGAGATATTCGGGGAGATGGCAAAAGAGAAGGGCTCCGTGCCGGCGATTGACGCGGATGGAAGTCGATTCGCAAGGGATGGTGCGCACCTGTCGCCACGGCGAACCCATCGGCACGGTGGGAGACACCCGAGACAGGCTTTCCCGGCGGCTGGCCGGGGTCGTCCACGAAGTAGAACAACGGCGGGGGTGCGCGAAGTGTCCCAACACGCATTGTCCCCGTTGTCCGTTTCCCGGAGTTAAGGATCAGGTCTATTGCCGCATCATGACTAAACAGCCTCGAATCCTGCGCTTCCTGGACTTGACGGAGTTGTACTCCAGGTTGCCCATCATTCTTGAAAGTCAAGCTGATCGAATGGAGAGCAGTGAGTCGTTCACTAAACCGCAAGGATAACCAACCCAAGGAGGCGCTCTATGCCATCAAAACCAAGTATTGAGAAGTTGGTGAGAAAACACCTGGGAAAAGAATCCGCTGGCAAGCTGCTGAAAAAGATCGATGCGATGGGCAAGCAGGGTGTGGCCCGAGCGAAGGTCGAAAAAATGATCTCCGCACAAATCGAGAAGGAGATCTGTGCTGTCATTGCCAAGATCTCAAGCTCAAAACAGATCAGCGGAAAACTCAAACTAGCCCTGAAAGCGGGTACAGAGGCTGTCGCTGCAGTCACGCCGAGCACTTAGATCAGGGAATCCGGAGTCAGGAGAATCAAGAAGTCACGTCACCACAGTGAAGGGGTTTTGACGGCTAGTGGTGCCGGTGGAACGGCTCCCTCTGGGCCGTCTCCCCTTCTCTATGGGATTGAGGTGGAACTGCTCACACAAGGCTGGAGTTTGTTTGGATCAATCGGGTCAAGCCTTTATGAAGCCCGGAGGTGAGCAATCTCGCTAAAGGCGGGCGTCTGACTACAAAAGCGTTCAGATCGAGCACGCTCCAAGATCCTTCAAGCCATTGGACTCCGATCCCCCTCTTCTACAGAATCCACTCCATTCCGCCCTTCGCTCAGTCGAGAATCTCCTGTTTATTGTCAGAGGGGTTGCACGCTTGGACTGTTGGGCGAACAATTCCGGTGTCCTCCGGACCTGCCTGTTGAACGGCACAGGCAAGTAAGTTGGCAAGCAACAGAACACCAAGTGCTGTCCATCCTTCGGATTGACTTTCGGCGTGCCGCTCATTAAGGTTCCTGTTTCTTCATCGTCTGCCTCCGAGGCGGAAAGGTCAGCGATAAGGGTGAAAGGCTTAGAAGTGTTGGTGCCCCAATCCTTCGGCTCTGTCCCGAACAGGTGTATAATGAAGATAATTCTTGGGCTTGTTCTTCTCCAGCCAAGGAGTCTTCGTGAAGTGGTCCTCCCCGCAAGAAATTTCACTCCTGCTTCAGGCCTGGCGCGCCGGGGATGAAGCGGCGCTCGACCAACTGATGCCCCTGGTTTACGGGGAGCTGCACCGGCTGGCACATCGCTTCATGGTGAACGAGCGAGAGGAACACACGTTGCAAACCACGGCCCTGGTCAACGAGGCCTACCTGCGGCTCGTCGATGTGAACCGGGTGGATTGGCAGGACCGCGCCCACTTCTTCGCCATTTGCGCCCAACTGATGCGTCGCATCCTGGTGGATTTTGCCCGGTCGCGCGGATATCAGAAGAGGGGCGGCGCCGTGAGAAAGGAGCTGCTTGATGAGGTACAGATCGTCTCGCCTGAGCCGGAAGTCGATCTCGTCAGACTCGATGACGCGCTCAACACCCTGGCTGGATTTGACTCCAGAAAGGCAAAAGTGGTCGAGCTGCGGTTTTTTGGCGGCTTGAGTGAGGAAGAAGCTGCGGAGGTCTTGAAGGTCTCGCGCAACACCGTCAAGCGCGACTGGAGGTTGGCCAAGGTTTGGCTACTCGAGGAATTGAGTGATGAAGGGTGAGATAAAGCCTGAGCGCTGGCAGCAAATCGAACAACTCTTTAACTCGGTTCTGGAGCTGGAACCGGAGCAGCGGGAGGGGTTTCTCAAGGAAGCCTGTGCCGGCGATGGATCTCTTCAGAAGGAGGTCGAACGCCTGCTCGGGCGCCAGCAGCAAGCGGAGGAGTTCATCGAATCCCCGGCTTTGGAAGTGGCGGCCAGGGCCTTGGCGAAGGATCCACGAGGCAAGCTGAATCCCGACCTGAGCGGCCAGTCCCTGTCACACTACCGGGTCAAAGAGAAGATCGGGGAAGGAGGGATGGGCCAGGTCTATCGTGCCTTTGATGATCACCTCCAGCGGGATGTCGCTATCAAGGTCCTGCCCACCGGCACCCTTGCCGACGAGACTTCCCGCCAGCGTTTCCACCAGGAAGCCCTGGCACTCTCGAAGCTTAACCATCCCAACATCGCTACCATTCACGATTTTGACACCCAGCAGGGGGTGGACTACCTGGTCATGGAGTACATCTCCGGCATGACACTCAGCGAGAGGCTCGCCACCGGACCCCTGCCCGAAAAAGAGATCGCCGTTCTGGGCGCCCAACTGGCTATGGGGCTGGAGGCAGCGCATCTGGAGGGGGTGATTCACCGCGACCTCAAGCCGGGGAATCTGCGACTTACCCCCGATGGCCGGTTAAAGATTCTCGACTTCGGATTGGCAAAGCTGATTCATCCCGACAAGCCGGACAAGGCCGCAGAGAGCGAGGCCCCGACCCAGGGCGTGGCCGGCACCCTGCCTTACATGGCCCCGGAACAATTGCGTGCAGAACCTCTGGATGCGCGCACCGATCTCTACTCCGCAGGCGTTGTGCTTTATGAGATGATCACCGGGGAAAGAGCCTTTCAGGAGACGGTCACTCCTCGCCTTATTGACGCCATTCTGCACCAAGCGCTCCCACCCCCTTCCGCTCTCAATCGTCATGTGTCCGCGGGGCTCGAGAATATCATCCTGAAATGTGTCGAGAAAGACCCGGAGAACCGCTACCAGTCTGCCAAGGAATTTGCGGTGGATTTGCGCCGGCTGCTGTCCCCCACTTCCACCACGCACCAAGTCTCCTTTAGAAGGAGAACCATCAAGAAAAGAGTGGTAATCGGCGCGGTACTCTTTGTATCCCTTTTTCTGGCACTGGGACTGGGCCTGGATCTGGGAGGGCTGCGCGATAGATTTTTGAGAGGAATGGGCCGTCAGACGATCCACTCCTTGGCTGTGCTGCCGCTGGTGAATTTTTCCCACGATCCCGAGCAGGAGTACTTTGCCGACGGCATGACCGAATCGCTGATCACCGAATTATCGAAGATCAAGTCACTGAACAAGGTGATTTCGAGAACCTCCGTGATGCAATATAAAGGCACCAAGAGACCGATCCCCCAGATTGCCAAGGAACTGGGCGTGGATGCGGTGATTGAAGGGTCGGCAATGAGAGATGGCAACATGGTGCGTATCTCGGTGCAATTGATTCAAGGCTCCACGGATGCCCATCTCTGGGCTGACAGTTTTGACCGGGAATACAAGAACATTCTCGCGCTTCATACCGATGTGGCCCGAAAAATAGCACAGCAAGTCAATGTCACACTTTCTCCCGAGGAAGCGGCAGGAGGCCCGACGCGGGTGTCCGTGGTCGACCCGGCAGCTTACGACCTGTACCTTCAGGGCCGCTTTTGTTTGAACAAACGCAACAAAGGGGAGATGGAGAAAGCATGGGGTTACTTCCAGCAGGCGATTGACAAAGAGCCGACCTATGCCCCCGCCTGGGCCGGACTGGCAGACACATTGAGCCTGCTGCGAAGTGTGGGCTACTGGGAGATGAAGCCAGAGGAAGTCCAGGAGAAATCCCTGCAAGCAGCGATGAAGGCGGTGGAATTGGATGACAGTTTGGCGGAAGGACATGCCGCCCTGGGCCGGATCTATTTTATTCAAAGGAAATGGACCGCTGCCGGGAAGGAGTTGCAGCGGGCCATCGCCTTGAATCCCAATGAACCGACGGCGCACCAACGGTATGCCTTTTTCCTGCTCAGTGTGGGCCGGCAGGACGAAGGCCTCTCCGAGATCCGGAAGGCAGAGCAAGTGGACCCGAGGTCCATGGTCATTCAAGTCAACCTGGCGAATCATCTATGGTGTCTCCATCGCGGCGATGAGGCCATCTCGGTGTTGCGGCGGGCCATTGAATTGGATCCCCAATTTGCCAACACGCACGGTTTTTTGAAGGTGATCTACGAGGACCGGGGAAGGTTCCGTGAAGCGATCCAGGAATTCGAAAAATTCCATCTTCTCCTAGGGGAGAAGCCGGAGCAGGTGCAGCGCATGGCCACCTCGCTCCGCGACGCCTATAAAGCTGGAGGGGCTCGGGGCTACTGGTTGAAATCAATGGAACTGGTCACGCAGGGACGCCAGGAAGGGGAGGATGTCACCGTTGAGTTTGCCACCACTTATGCTCAACTGGGTGACGTGGAGCAGGCCTTGCAGTGGTTGATGAAAGGCTGTCGCCAAGGGGAAGATATTGCCGTTACGATGCGTGGACCCGAGATGGACAATGTGCGGGCCCACCCGCGTTTCCGGGAGATTCTCGACTGTCTGGGACTCGAGCGGTGAATCCGCTTTGGAGCGTGGGCCGCCCCTGGCCCGCTATGGGTCCCATGGAGTGTCGGCCTTCCGGCCCGAAGTAGGCCCGGAGGTATTTTGCCTCCAAGCCTCGCATCAATTGCCCGTCCCCACATTCCCGGCATTTGAATTTCGCTCTATAAACCAATCCAGACAATCCTCCGGTTTCCGTGACATCTCACCCGGCATCGATGCCCTCTTCTCCTTGACAGCTTAGGAGAGAGCCGGTATCCGTTTCCTAACTTGGTTAGGAGAATCTTATGGCCGGCCCCGCCAGTTTGTTGCCCGGTACCCTCGACCTCCTCATCCTGAAGGCGGTCTCCCTGGAACCGATGCATGGCTACGGCGTGCTGTGGGGATTGGGCAGATTTCCCGGGCTGCACTCACCATTGAACAGGGGGCGCTCTATCCCGCGCTTTACCTCCTGGAGCATCAGGGGGTGCTCAAATCCGAATGGGGAACAACTGAAAACAATCGCATTTCAGGTTCATCGGGGCCTCCCTCGCATGAAGACAAGAGCGTTGGGAGTCCGCCGGGGGGCGATTCGAGAGTCCAAAGAATAAGGGACGTCCGTAAGATTCTCGTAACAGTCTTCTGATTCAATCGAGTCGGCAGTCGCACTGTACCTGCGTCCTGGATTTATTCGCGGAATGGGAAGGAGAGACGAATGAAGCAAGAATACTGTGAGAACTTAGATATCTGTGGCTTCTTTATTAAATTCAAAGGAAATTCGGAGATCGTAAAGCAAGGCTGGATTCGGTTGTACTGCGAGGACTTGGAAAAATCAGAGAAGTGCGTCAGGAAGCAGATCAAACGGGACACCGGCAGGCCTCCGGTGGACAACATGGCCCCGACGGGGGACTTGATTCCGGTCTTCTGAAGGTTACCGCAGCCCTCTGAGCGGAAGCCGAACTTCCTCCTGCTCAACTCCGTTTACCCCAGATGTACGAAAAGGGCCAGGGAGTGCCGGCGGATGAAACCGGGGCGATGCGATGGTACCGCCGGGCCGCCGAGGGAGGAGATCGCAAAGCGCAGTCGGTGATCCAAAAATAGAGTGTCTTCTCCAATCCGGTTTCCTGTTTCAGAATTGTCCCTACCTTATCCCCTTGTATTCTTGAGCGAAGTTTTGGTAGCCCCGCCATGTTTTTGTGGCGGGGGCCTTTGGGACCGGGGTGCGTAGGAACCAGCGATCGTGCACAACTGGAGGGAAAAAGCCCCCGCCGGCAGAGAACGCCGGCGAGGCTACCCAAGCGTTGCCTTGAGGAAAGTTTTGGTAGCCCCGCCATGTTTTTGTGGCGGGGGCCTTTGGGACCGGGGTGCGTAGGACCCAGCGGTCGTGCACAACTGGAGGGAAAAGGCCCCCGCCTGCAGAAAACGCCGGCGAGGCTACCCAAGCGTTGCCTTGAGGAAAGTTTTGGTAGCCCCGCCACGTTTTTGTGGCGGGGGCCTTTGGGACCGGGGTGCGTAGGAACCAGCGATCGTGCACAACTGGAGGGAAAAAGCCCCCGCCGGCAGAAAACGCCGGCGAGGCTACCCAAGCGTTGCCTTGAGGATAGTTTTGGTAGCCCCGCCATGTTTTTGTGGCGGGGGCCTTTGGGACCGGGGTGCGTAGGAACCAACGATCGTGCACAACTCGAGGGAAAAAGCCCCCGCCGGCAGAGAACGCCGGCGAGGCTACCCAAGCAATGCTTTAATGCACTATTCCGCGCGGAGTGCGCCGGCCGGATCGACGCGCATGGCGCGGCGGGCAGGCCGATAGCTGGCCACAAGGGCAACCGCCGTGAATAAGAACGCACTGGCGACAAAGGTAATTGGGTCGGTGGTCTTGGTTTCAAAAAGAAGGCTCTTCATCATCCGGGTCAACGCCCAGGACACGCCCAGGCCAATCCCGATCCCACTGGCCGCCAGGATCAATCCCTGGTCCAGGACGAGTCTCAAGATATCGCGCGGCGCCGCGCCGAGGGCCAAACGGATTCCTATCTCCTGCGTGCGTTGCGCGACGGAATAGGCGACCACCCCATAAATCCCTACCACGGCCAGGATGAGTGCCGTGCCGGCGAAGACGCCCAACAGGAACATGGTGAACCGCGGTGACGCCCGGGCCGAATCCACCAATTCCTCCAGGGTCTGCACGTGGGTAATCGGTTGATCCTTGTCAATCCCCGAAATCTCACGACGAACCGGGGAGACGATGCTGTGCGGATCAACATCCGTCCGCACGCTCAGGTTCAACGACGACCAGGGTAATTGCGGGAATGGCAAGAAAACCTCAGGGTTGGTGTCGGCGGTGAGGCTGATGTTCTTCTCGTTGCCCAGCACACCGACCACCTCCGTAGGAGCCGTTTGCCGGCCGAGCCAGAGGCGTTTGCCAATCGGCTCTTCGTTCGGCCAGAAGCGGCGCGCGAGCGCCTGGTTGATCAATGCGACCGGCGGTGCATGCGCGTCATCCTGCGCCGTGAACGGGCGGCCGCGCAGAAGCGGGGTCCGCATCACCTTGGTATAGTCCGGGCTGATGGTCCGAATGCTCAAGATGGGCCGCTGCGCGAGGGGAACCACTGGTTGCCCTTCGACCAGCACGGGTGAGAATCGTGAGGGGGTGACTGGAAGTGCGGAGGAGATGGTTGCGGCTTCCACTCCCGGCAGCGACGACATCCTTCGCAAGGTCTCGTCATAAAAGGCAATCAGCTGTGTCGCCGTCCCGTACCTTGAAGGAGGCAATGACATCTGCAGTGTCAGGATATTTCTCGCATCGAAGCCGGGGTACGCGGTCAATAAGCGGATAAAACTGCGGATCAACAACCCCGAAAAGACCAGCAGAACCATCGATAACGCCACCTGTGACACCACCAGGAGACTCCGGGCCCGGCTGCGAGTCCGGCTGCCGATGCTGCCCCGCCCTTCGTCGTGCAGAACCGTGCCGACGTCAGTCCTCGCCATTTGAAGTGCCGGCATGAGGCCAAAGAACACACCACTCAAAAGGGAAATGAGTGCGGTGAATGTAAGCACCCGCCAATCCATGCGCAAGTCGGTGGAGCCAGGAAGATTGCCCCCGCCAAGAACCGACAGCAACTGTGTGCCTGCAAATGCAACCAGGATTCCCAGCACTCCGCCCAGGAACGCGAGCACCAGAGTTTCGGTCAAGAGTTGGCGAACGATCGTCGTCCGGCTCGCGCCGAGCGCGGTGCGCACGGCGATCTCTCTCCTCCGCACCAGGGCCCGTGAGAGGAGAAGGCTGGCGACGTTGGCACAGGCAATCAACAACACCAGCCCAACCGCTCCCAACAGCAGGAACAGGGCGGGACGGAAGCCCTCCACCAACGCCTCCTCGACGGCCTTGAGCAGGATCGTGAGCTTCGGATCCGCATCGGCCTTGGTGGGATTGTCCTTTTGATAGCGCTCCGTCAACACATTCATCTCCGCCTGCGCCTGATCTTCGGTGACACCGTCGCGGAGGCGCGCGACCGCGTCCAGGTACCCCGCTCCTGCTTGAATGCGCTCAGGGGTTGCAAGATTCAATTCAAACTCCCGGGGCACCCAGAGGTCGACGTCCGGGCCGATCAGATTGAATATAAAATCCCCCGGGAGGACGCCGACAATGGTGTAGGCGCGGGAGTCCAATGTCAGCGCTTGGCCGACCACCTGGGGATTGCCGCCGAACCGCCTCCACAATGAATGGCTGATGAGGGCGACCTCCTTCCCGCCCGGCTGCCCTTCTCCAGGAATAAATGTCCGGCCAAGCGAGGGGTTCACCCCCAGGACATTAAAGAAATTCCAGGAGACTCGGGCTGAAGAAATCTGCTCCGGATCACCGCGGCCGGTCAGATTGAACGTCTCGTTTGAAAATGCGGCCACCCCCGAAAACGAGCGGTTGGCGTCGCGGAGCAACGTGAATCGCGGGTAGGAAAAAGGTCCCGCCTGGTCCGCTGTATCGGGCCGCGCCGCGTACACGTAGACCAATCGGCTGGAGTCGCCATAGGGGAGCGGACGCAGCAAAAGCGCATTGACGACCGTGAAAATGGCCGTATTGGCCCCGATACCGAGCGCCAGCGTCAAGACGGCGATTGCCGAAAAGGCCGGATTCTTCACCACCATTCGCAGGCCGTAGCGAAAATCGCGAAGCAATTGCCCGGCCGCGCGCACGGCCCATGCCTCGGCAGAATGACCGTCTCCAAACCGTGAAGAAGAAATCGCGGGGTCGCTCGTTTGGTTCATGATTCTTTTCCCGCCGGACACTCGCCTGAAGGTGCGATTGTGAACGGTGAAATCTCGCCAGATGGTAGCATGGCGGTATAGCCGCGAGGAAAGTTTTGGCAGCCTCGCCACGGGGTGGGTGGCGGGGGCATTCGGGGGCAGGGTGGACAGAACCAGCGGCGGTGCGCGCGCCGAGGGAAAAGCCCCCCGCCGGCAAAGAACGCCGGCGAGGCTACCAAAGCATTCCCTAGAGGAAAGCTTAGCTCGCTTGGTTGACGTGTATGGTCAGGGGCGTTTCACAAGGCAATTGAAACAACCGGCGCCTGCGTTGTGGAGGTGCAAATAGGCAACGTCTCTGTCGGAGAAGAAATGCCTGATCGCTTCTTCCAGAGACCGCCCTTCAACGACCTTTGCCCCTCTCATCATCGCGGTGTTGTCGTAGGCGCGAGCGGAGAGAAGCCGGTGATGGAACATCAACGGAATCTCGTTGACTTCGGGCCTTGCGGTTTGTGCCGTCTCGCGAACAAAAACAGGTCCTGCAGATTGATACGGAGAATCAACATTATGGTGCTTAAAAGGCGTCAGAATAACACCTTCCCCTATGGGGGCGTCCATTAGACTGACTCTGCATGGATAACCCGGATCTTCATCAACGCGCAGTCGTCGAGCGCCCTGTGCAGCTAACTCGGCGTCATTCATTGAGAAAAGATGCACGAAATTCTCGCGTGAAAGAGCAACGATTTGAAAATCAGATGTCATGGTCTTGAACCTCCGCAGGCGCAGGTTTTTGGTTTTTCTGAAATCTGCCCAACACGAAGAGTTTAGTCAAGTGTATGCGTTGTTTTCTATCCGAATCTTGCGGTCGAATTAGCAGCGGCAGAGAGGTTTCTCCGAACCATCTCTCCGCTCGACAAATGAAAGCGCTTACGGCCTTATGTTTGCGACGGCGCTGTGAAACCTAGACACTTCGATCATGTCGCGTCCGGTGAACAGGATCGTGTTCCCGTTCACGCGCTCGACTCCCGGAAGATAAGACGCCACCTCCGCCATGACGATATCTTTGAAGGTTATTTCCAGTTTGATGGGATGCGACAATTTGAAGGCGGCTATTTCTTTCCTCCGGTCGATGCCTTGCTTTACTCCTTCCCTTATCAACCGCCTGGACTCCTCCGGGGATAGCATCGTCGCCGATGCAAAGCCCGTTGCCTGCTTGACCACCGCGCCCTCAATGTTTCCAAACATTCGCTTGGCGTCCGTAACGATCGTCTGGTCGCCGGAGACGAACACGACCGGGACGCCGAATTCGCCGGCAATGGCGGCGTTGAAACCGGCTTCGGGCACCGGTTGACCATTGAGCTTGATGGTCTCTTTTCCGGAGAATGTATGGGCAAGGACCGCATCCGCTTCGCCCTCGCCGGCGTGGTAGCCGATGAACACGACCGCATCAAAAGTGCCGTCGATTCCCTGCATCATTTGGAGCGGACGAGGCCAGGCGCGAATCAGCCGCGCGCGGGGGTCAAGCTTCTCGACATCGATGTTTTGACCGTCTCCGTGTCCATCGCTCACCAGCACCTCGGATGCCCCTGCATCATAAGCGCCCTGGATGGCGGCATTGACTTCGTTAGTCATGAGATGGCGGAACTGCTCGTACTCGCGACCGGGGGGCAGGCCCTGGACGTTCCAGGTGCTGACCCCCGCCACGCCTTCCATGTCGGCGGAGATATACACTTTTAACTTCTTGACCTGCGCATTGACGCTCAAGGTTAACAGAGCGACGACAGCCAATACATGGACAATTCGTTTCATTCATTCCCCTTTCAATAAGAGGTTCGCCGGAGCTGTGATGGAAGCTATTCAAGCGCGATCACTCTACCAAATTCGTCGCCGACTGAGAAGTTCCGCGGACCTGCGGCGGGGCGGTGGGCATGTCAGTCGAAGTGGTCGCAATTCCCGGTACCCCCGCCACGGGGTGGGCGGCGGGATCGTTTGACCGCAAGGTGGAGGCGATTCGATGTTGTGCGCGCATCCAGGCAAGAACCCCCGCCGGGCAAAGAGCGCCCGGCGAGGCTACCAAAGCTGACGAAACCGTGACGTTTGATGAAATTTGTGAATTAATTCTTGAATTCCTGTGGATCGGCTTCTACACTTTTCAATTTCTGGAAGGAGGCCACGCGCCATGTCAAACACCGAGTGGAAACGCAGGGATTTCATCAGGACAGTGATGGGAGCAATGACGGTAGGGGTGCTCGACTGGGATTCACTTCCCATCGGCCAGGCTGCCACCCTGCCCGAGGGACATTTCGATGCGGTGATCATTGGATCAGGGCTTGGCGGGTTGAGTTGTGCGGCGGCCTTTGCACGGCAAGGATTCAAGCCGCTGGTGCTGGAGCAACATGACAAACCCGGCGGGTACGCCACCAGGTTCACACGTCCCGGAGGGTTTGAGTTTGACGTCTCGTTGCACTCGACGGGCGTCGGTGAAAGAAACGGAGTTCATAACCTCATCCCCGGATTTCCGGAAATCACCGACGTCGAATTCGTTCCTCATCCGACACTCTATCGCGCCATCTTTCCAAACCACGATATCCGGGTCCCCAACCGGAACCTGCCGGCTTACATTGATACCCTGACAAAGAGTTTCCCGGCCGAAGCAGAAGGAATCAAAGCTCTATTTGAGGATATGAAGGGAGTAACACAAGACATTCTCGGGCTTTCCAGTAAGAAGGGCAATGTGGATATGATGCATTTCCCTCAGGACTACCCGTATTTATTCCGATTCTCCGGCAGCACGTGGGGACAGATTGTTGATTCCCGGATCAAGGACCCGAAGCTCAAGGCCGTCATCTCATCGCTGTGGGGATACTTCGGCTTGCCTCCGTCGAAGCTGGCGAGCATCTATTACGGTCTTCCGACGTACTCGTATTTGACCGGGGGCGGCTTCTATCCCAAGGGTCGATCCCAAACCATCAGCAATGCGCTGGTAAGCTTCATCGAGGCGCGGGGGGGCAAGGTGCTGCTCTCGAACCGTGTCACAAAGATTCTGATGAAGGATGAAACCGCTTATGGCGTGAGCACGGCCGACGGACATGAATACAAGGGCAAGGTTGTCGTGTCGAACGCGAATGCCTACGACACTTTCCATACGCTGCTCGACAAGGACGAGCACCTGAAGGATTACCTGGCCCGGATGGATACATTCAGTGTCAGTTTGTCATCGTTCCAGATTTTCCTGGGATTAAAGCGCGACCTGGTGCGCGAGGCAGGCCTCACCGACACAGAAATCTTCTATGACCCGGGCTACGACATCGAAGCCAGCTACGAGGGGGCACGGAAGGCCGATTTCAGCAATCCGGGTTTCTGCATCACCCTCTACGATAATCTGTACCCCGGATATTCACCCAAAGGGAAGAACACCGTCAGCTTGCTGACCCTCCAGGGATTTGATCACTGGAAGCTGTATGAGAGTGATTACTGGAAGGGAAACAAGGCGGCATACCGAGCCGAGAAAGAGCGGATGGCCAATCTGCTCATCCGGCAGGCCGAAAAGATCATTTTGCCGGGACTGTCGAAAGCCATTGAGGTGCAAGAGATCGGGACGCCGTTGACCAACGTCCGCTACACGGGGAATTATCGAGGGGCGATTTATGGATGGGACCAGACGCTCGATAACTCGAACCCGCGGAGGCTGCCGCATACAACGCCCATCAAGAACCTGTACCTTGCCGGGGCCTGGACCGCCCCAGGGCATGGTTACGGCGCCGTCATTCCGAGCGGGCTAGAGTGCTTTGGAGAGATCATGAAGCACTGGACGTAATGGGCGTCGCCGTGCCGCTGGCTACCCTCCGCGATATTCTGCACGCTTGATCGCGCCGCCTGCGCCATCTGATCGCGCGTGCGACTGCGCTTCTCAACGTACCGATCGCAGAACCGCACCGTCATGTCATACAGCAACTGCGCCACCCGAAAGCGGAATTCCAACTCTTAAATCCAATGATGCGCAATGGTGATACGAGCGAGTATAATCTCCCGACTCTTTCAGTGAGGTGAAGAATGGGCAAAACACTCATCATGCTTTTCAGCATTCTTTTGACCACAGTGAGCTTGGTGGCTCAACCCTCGAAGGCGATTGATCCCGCAAACATGGACACGAGCGCCAAGGCATGCGAGAACTTCTATCAATACGCAGACGGAGGCTGGGTCAAGGCCAATCCGGTGCCCGCGGACAAGGGCTCGTGGGGCAGCTTCGCGCAGTTGGCCGACCACAACCGCGACATCCTGAAGTCCATTTTGGACGAGGTCAGTGCGAAGAAAAACTGGCCGAAAGGGAGCATCGAGCAGAAGGTCGGAGATTTCTATGCGAGCGGCATGGACGAGGCGGCCATCGAGAAGGCCGGCATCGCGCCGCTCAAGCCCTGGCTTACGAAGGTGGATGCTCTCAAGAGCGACCGGGATCTCGCGGTGCTTCTGGGTGAACTGCGGCTGAATGGCCTCGCCGGCGCCTTCAACTTCATCGTCGCCCAGGATGCCAAGGAAAGCACACGCTACATCGGCATCCTCAACCAGGGTGGCCTGGGACTGCCAGACCGGGATTACTACCTGAAAGAAGATCCAAAGACCAAAGAGATCCGTGACAAATATGTCGATCACGTGACGAAGATGCTGGAGCTCGCCGGCGAGAAACCCGAGGCTGCCACCGCCGGCGCCAAAGCGGTGATGAATATAGAAACACAGCTCGCCAAAGCCAGCTTCACTCGCGTGGAGAATCGCGATCCGCAAAAAACCTACCACAAGATGACCCTTGCGGAACTTGAGAGGATGGGTCCCCCCTTCGGTTGGAAAGCTTACTTCGTTGAACTTGGCGTGAAGCAGGTTCCGGACCTGAACGTGCGCCAGCCAGAGTTCTTCAAGGCCTTCGCGGAGATGAGCACGACCGTGCAGCCGGAACAATGGCGCGCCTATCTGCGGTGGCATGTCATCAACGCGATGGCGGATATGCTGACCAAAGCCTTCCAGGATGAATCGTTTGCCTTCCGCGGAAAGGTGTTGAACGGCATTCCCGAACAGGAAGAGCGCTGGAAGCGCGTGCAAGCGGCGACGGACCGTAGCCTGGGAGAGGCGCTGGGCCAGCTCTACGTGAAGAGGGCCTTCAGTCCGGAGGCCAAGGCCAGGATGATTGAGATGGTGAAAAACCTCCGCGGCGCCCTGGAAGACCGGATCCAGGGATTAGAGTGGATGAGTCCCGAAACCAAGGCCCAGGCGCTTCGAAAGCTCGCGGCCTTCGGCGTGAAGGTGGGCTACCCCGACAAGTGGCGGGATTATTCCAAGCTCGAGATTACCCCGACTTCTTATTCAGAGAATCTCATGCGGGCCCGGCGGTTCGAGAGCGCCCGTAACCTTGCAAAGCTCGGCAAGCCCATCGATCGAACTGAATGGGGTATGACAACCCCCACGGTGAACGCTTATTACACCTCCACCTTGAACGAGATCGTCTTTCCCGCGGGCATCCTTCAGCCGCCCTTCTTCGACCCGCAGGCGGATGATGCCGTGAATTACGGCGGCATCGGGGCGGTGATCGGTCACGAGATGAGTCACGGCTTCGACGACAGTGGAAGCCAGTTCGACGCTGACGGGAATCTTAAGAACTGGTGGACCGAGGCCGACCGCGCCGCCTACAAGTCCAGGACCGACCTGATCGTGAAACAGTTCGACGCGTATGAACCCCTGCCCGGAGAGCACGTCAACGGCAAACTCACGCTCGGTGAGAACATCGGCGACCTGGGCGGACTCAAGATCGCTTATGCAGCGTTCCAAAAGGCGCTGGCGAAAAAGGGACGGCCGGGCGCGATTGACGGCTTTACCCCGGAGCAGCGATTCTTCCTGAACTGGGCGCAGGTCTGGCGCACGGCCTTCCGCGACAAGGCATTGAGCGTGCAGCTCAATACCAATCCGCATAGCCCCGGGATGTACCGGGTGATTGGGCCGCTGAGCGACCTTCCGGAGTTCTATGAAGCCTTTGGCTGTAACGCGGGTGAGGCCATGGTCCGGCCCGCGGAACTCAGACCGAGTATCTGGTAATTAGCATTGATGTGGAGCCCAGACGGAATTCAACGGAGAGCTTCAAGGAATCGCAAACATGAGGGTGGGACAGGTCTCAAGATTCTCGGTGGATGAGACCTGTTACACCATCAAATTCGGAAAAACGGATCAGTCGCTTTTGACATCGTTCGCAATCTTCAAAAATTCCTCTTGCTTCCGCATCGGCCTAGTCATACACTTTTCATCGGCCAGCTGCCCCCATCTTGGCTTCTAGTCCACAAATGAGCTCAACTGGCCTTAAGAGGCTTTGTCCCCTTTCTCCCTCGTCTCAGTAGCGGTATAAACCCGGTCCTGAATGAAGCAGCACTTGCAGTGGTGTTTGTCCTTGATCCGCTAACACATAACGCCTGGAAGTCGGCGAGGTATCTATGGTGTCCACAATAAAGACTCTCTCATTCACTGCTTTTGTTTTTTTTCTGACAATGAACAGCATCCTGGTCGCAGGGCAGAAGGAGTGGACCACAAATGGCCCACAGGGGGGAGGGCTGACTACGCTTGCCGTCGACCCAACAAACTCCAGTGTGTTGTATGCGGGAAGTCAAACGGCTGGGCTATTCAAGAGCACGGATGGTGGAACCACCTGGCAATCGATTAACGATGGAACTCTTGACGCGTTCGGGTCACTTCCCATGATCCAAGCCTTGGCGGTGGATCCCAAAACTCCCGCCACAATTTACGCTGCGAGTCTAAACGGAGTTTATAGGAGCATGAATGCGGGCGGCCATTGGGATTTCATCTCCTTGCATGCGACTGATATGCACATTCTCAATTTGCTCTCAATTGCAATTAATCCGCTTACACCAACCACCATTTATATCGCCGGCGGACTGGATGTATCTGACTCTCGGATTTACAGAAGCCTCGATGGCGGGCAGACATGGAGCCAACTCAGTGCGGGCCTCACCGGGCTTGGTGTTCTTGCGGTCGCCGTGGATCCAATTAATCCACTAAACGTTTATGTTGGGGATTATGGTGGAGGAGTCTACAGGAGTTCCAATGGTGGGGACACCTGGCAAACCGCCAATGTTGGTTTGTCTACCCTGGAAGTAACGACAATGAGGTTTGATCCAGGTAACCCGGGTAATCTATACCTGGCGGTGGACCGGAGTAATGGTGTGGGAGGAGTATTTAGGAGTGCTGATGGAGGCGCCACATGGCAGCCTCTGAGTTCAGACGGTCTTCCGGCAAGTCTTTCTATCGTTTCGATTACTTTTGCCGACCGAACCCTCTTAGCTGGATCAGAGCAAGGAATCTACAAGCGGGAAGAGAGCGCCACCCGTTGGACTTTAATTGGCAATGGCATTTCGGGAGTCCCCATTCGACGCCTGCTAGCCGTTGACACACACACAATTTATGCGGCTTCCGATATGGACGGACTCTTTAAGAGCACAGATGGCGGCGCCAGTTGGTCACCCTCCAATGGAGGCTTGTTTGCGACCAGTGTCACGGGTATCGCTGTCGATACCCGGGGGCATCTCTTTGCAAGTGCGAATTTTGGCGGGGTGTTCGAAAGTCAGGATGCGGGTGAAACCTGGACCCAGCAAACGCCTGGCTTGACTGGATCCGGGGGTGCGGTCGCGGTTGATCCGATCAACCCTGCAAGACTTTTTCTGGCAGTCTCGGATTCATTCGGCTTTTATCGGAGTACGGACGGCGGTGTAACCTGGTCTCCCACCGGCACTGATCTTGCGGGCACCGTGGTCACTCAAATCGCGATCGATCCCTCCAGCCCGGACATCCTCTATACCGGCACATTTTTTGGGGGGATATTCAAGAGCCTTGACGCAGGGAAGACCTGGACAGGCGCTAACACGGGTTATCCTTCCGGCTTCAACGGCTATACCCCTGCCCTGGTCATCGACCCAATGCGACCGAACATACTTTACGCCGCCGCGAATCAAGGGCTATACAAATCCATCGATGCCGGGGGGAGTTGGAGTTCTTCCGGGAGTGGCATTTCGGGACTCTTAGGACCCTTTGTCCGAAGTCTCGCCATTGATCCAATCTCGCCCGATGTATTGTATGCCGGGACATTGAGTGGAATCTTTAAGAGCACCAACAGCGCCGCCAGCTGGTCTCGCATCGACGCCAATTTGCCGGGGCTTATCCCCCTGAATCCCCCCAACGTGCTGGCAGTGCTGGTCGACCCCACGCCCCCGAATACGATCCTTATCGGGGTGGCCGGCGCAGGCGTCTTCAAACAGACAGTTGGGAGCGGATCCTGGATCCCCATGAACACGGGTCTGCAGAACTCTCGGGTCATCGCTTTGGCAAAGGATCCCACCCGCCCGGGAGTCTATTACGCAGCGACCGACTTCGGGGTCTTCACCATTTCCACGCTCGATGTGGGTCACAGCCAGGTGAATCTGAGCCTCGGCGGCAATGCCGCAAGTTCCACGACGAGCTTAGGGACGAGCAACCCGCTCGCCGTCGGCTATGCCACGGTCGACGTGAATTCGGGTTCGACACCTTATGGCACGGCCGTGTTCAGCTTTACTCAAAACGGACAGGCCATCTCAGAAGCCGGCGTGCCTGCATCGCCTCCCACCACCCACGCCGAGGTGTTCATCGATCTTCGGACCAATGTTGCTGCCAAATCGGGCGAGCGCGACGCCAATGTAATCAATATCAACACCGGAGTTGCGGCGGTCAATCGGGGAAGCGCCCTGGCGCACATTCAAATGATCCTGCGTGATCTGACCGGGACCATTATCCGTCAAGGCGCGACGACCCTGGCGGCCAATGGCCATTTCGCCAAATTCATCGATCAGTTTGCTCCCGACCTGGTGTTGCCCCCGGACTTTGCCACCGCCACCCGGAACGCCACGTTGGAATTGATCAGCGACCAGCCCCTCTCGTTGCTGGCCTTGCGCGTCACGGAAAACCAACGTCAGGAAAGCCTGATTACCACGACACCCATTGCGGATCTGACCCAACCCGATCCTCAAGACATGGTCCTGTTCCCACAGATAGTCGATGGGGGCGGCTACCAAACGACTCTCTTCCTCTTGAATACAACCGGCACGGTAGAAACCGGTACCATTCAAATCTTTGATGACGACGGTGCGCCTCTGCCCAGTTTTCTCAACGAAGGGGGCCAGGCCGCCGCATCGATTTCCTATACGCTCCCGCCTCGGGGCGCGCGGCTCTTGACGACCGGAGGAGGTCAAAGTGCCATTCGGGCTGGATCGGTACGCGTGGTTCCGAATGCCGGAAGCATCACCCCGATTGGTGCCGGGGTTTTTGGTTTCACGAGTGCGGGTATCTTGATCACCGAATCCGGGATTCCATCCTCGACGCTGACCACCCGGGCCCGCATTTACGTGGACAAATCAGGCGGGCACAATACCGGCCTGGCCCTCGCGGATGCCTCGGGGGTACCTCGAACGTTTCAGTTCAGTGTCACGAACTCTGATGGGACAACGCAGGTCGCGAATATTTCCCTGCCCGCCAACGGGCACACGGCCCGGTTTGCCGATCAGTTGCTGAGTGGTCTGTCGAACGGATTTCAGGGAGTCATGGACATTACCTCAAACGTTCCCTTTGCTGCCTTGACGCTTCGGTCCCTCAATAACGCCCGGGGAGACGGCTTGTTGACGACGTTCCCGACTGCCGATCTGACGCGTCCGGCGCCGAGCCCGGTCATTTTTCCACAGATCGCCGACGGCGGAGGCTACAGCACGCAGATCATTTTGATCAATTCCACTAGCGGCGCATCGAGTGCCGCCGTGAGCTTCTTCGGCGAGAGCGGATCCCCCTTGCCTGTCGGAAAATGAATTCAAGGGTAATGCCCTGGGCTCACATCGACATCCCGTTCAGGGATGGGGTTGATTCTTGTCCCAGCGGGTTCGACTTCCTATCATTCGGGGCAGTTCCGAACTCCAGATTTCTCATCGAAGGTCGAACTGAGTTTGTCCGCAGTAAGAATCCCACGGCGCGCTCCCCGCGTGGATTTCGGAATCGCGCTGAACAGGCCGGCACTAACGAGGAAGCCGGAAGTCTGGCCTTTACATCGGTCCTTCTCCAACTCATTTTTCTGGTTGACTGGACCATTGCCTCAGGGTAATCTCAATCCCCTTCAGGATTCATAACAGTTACTCCTTCTTGGATTATCCATCAGGAACATCGATGCCGTTGGCCACAGGCAGTCGTCTCGGACCGTACGAAATCCTCTCGCTTCTCGGCGCGGGCGGAATGGGTGAGGTGTACCGGGCCCGGGACACGCGCCTGGGACGTGATGTTGCCGTCAAGATTCTCCCCTCCTCGTTCGCGGGAGAAGCCGACCGCCTGCGCCGTTTTGAGCAGGAGGCCCGTGCGGTTGCGGCCCTGAACCATCCCAACATTCTGGCGGTCCACGATATTGGCAACGAAAACGGCTCCCCCTACCTTGTCTCGGAGCTGCTCGAAGGAAGCACCCTGCGCGAGCGAATCAAGGGGGGAGCGCTGCCTTCCCGAAAGGCGATCGAGTACGCACTCCAGGTCGCCAGAGGCCTGGCCGTCGCGCACGAAAAGGGCGTTGTTCATCGCGACTTAAAGCCCGACAACCTCTTCATTACCAAGGATGGCCGCGTCAAGATTCTTGATTTCGGGCTCGCCAAGCTCACCCGCATTGAGCCCCTCAGTGGAAGTGGATCTCAGACCTTCGCACAGACGGAAAACACCGGCACCTCGCCGGGAGTGGTCATGGGAACCATCGGATATCTTTCGCCCGAACTCGTTCGTGGTCAGCCGGCGGATCATCGTTCCGACATTTTTTCGTTTGGGGCGATCCTGTATGAAATGCTCTCCGGGGAACGGGCCTTCAAACATGACTCGGCCGCCGAGACCATGACCGCCATCCTGAAGGAAGACCCGCCGGATCTGGCGAAGCTGAACCCAAAAGTTTCGCCCGGGCTGGAACGAATCGTTCGCCACTGCCTGGAAAAGAATCCCGAGGAGCGCTTCCAGTCAGCGCGCGATCTGGCTTTTGATCTTGAATCCCTCTCCGATCTGTCGGCTTCATCCCTGGCCACCGCAGCGTCCGTTCCGAAGAGGCGCAATCGTTTTCTGGGACTCGTGCTCATAATTGCTGCCGCTGTTGTCCTGCTTGGCATCGGATATTTTGCAGGCAGGCAGGGGGAGCAAAAGCCGCCGCTGTATCACCAGCTTACCTTCCGCAGAGGCACCATCCGCATGGCACGATTTGCCCCTGACGGACAGACCGTTGTCTATGGCGCCGCCTGGGAAGGGAACCCCATTGAAATATTCGCATCGCGGCCCGAAAGTCCGGAGTCGCGTCTGCTAGGGCTTGCACGCACCGAGATTCTCGCAATTTCTTCGACAGGAGAGATGGCCGTCACTCTGGCTCCCCGCCTTTCCGGCCCTTACACCAGTATCGGGACCCTCGCCCGTTTGCCACTGGCAGGCGGGGCTCCCCGCGAAATGCTGGAGGAAGTTCAATGGGCGGATTGGTCTCCGGACGGCACCAATCTCGCGGTGGTGCGCAATGTGGGTGGGTTGAATCGCCTTGAGTTTCCGATCGGAAAGGTGCTTTACGAAACCAACGGATGGATCAGCCACCCGCGAATCTCCCCCCAGGGAGACCGCATTGCCTTTCTCGATCATCCTCTTCCCGGGGACGATGGAGGTCTGGTCTCGGTCGTTGATCTGGAAGGCCACAAGCAAGCCCTTTCCGTGGGACAAATCAGCACTCAAGGCCTGGCCTGGTCCGCTAACGGGAAAGAGATCTGGTTTACCGCAACGCGGCAAGGGAGCGCGCGGGCAGTGTTTGCCATCAGCTTGACCGGACACGAACGGCTGGTGGCGCGAATGCCCGGCACCTTGACGCTCCAGGATATCTACAAGGACGGGCGTGTCCTCTTGGCGCGAGACAGCTGGCGCCGGGAACTCAAAGGCCTCCCTGCAGGTGAAACAAAGGAACGCGATCTCTCCTGGCTCGATTACTCTTACCCGGCGGCCCTCTCCCGGGACGGGAAAACACTTCTGTTTGATGAGGAGGGCGAAGGGGGCGGATGGACTTACGCGGTTTACCTCCGCAAGACGGATGGGTCTCCCGCGATCCGACTCGGGCCAGGTCAGGCCATGGCGTTGTCTCCCGATGAAAAGTGGGTGATTTCACTTCCTTCGAGTTCCAGTGGACAATTTGTTCTTTTGCCCACTAAGGCGGGGGAGGCGAAACCTCTGACCAATGAATCCATCAATCATATCTGGGCATGCTGGTTCCCCGACAGCAAGCGATTCCTTTTCTCTGGAAATGCACCCAGCCAGGGGGTTCGGCTCTTTGTTCAGGACATGGCGGGTGGAAAGCCGCAGGGTATCACGCCGGAAGGAATCAACAGTTCTGCCTTCACTCTTTCTCCTGATGGACAGCTCGTGGCAGGGATCGGACCAGACCAGAAGGGCTACCTCTATCCCGTGGCCGGCGGTGAGCCGCGTCCGATATCCGGCCTTGAACCCGGTGAAGAGCCCATCAGTTGGGGGGCAGATGGTCGCTCCTTATTTATCTATCGCCCGGGGGACCTGCCCGCCAAGGTCTACCGGCTAGAGTTGGGCATCGGCCGAAGAACCCTATTGGAGCAACTCATGCCCTCCGATCCCGCCGGGGTGAATCACATCGGCCCCATCGTTTTAACGCCCGACGGAAAGACCTATGTGTACGGTTACCATCGGACCCTCACCGACCTGTACCTTGTCGAAGGATTGAAATGAAAGACAGGGACAGACACCAACTCGCTCCACTCCAGTGAAGATCGGCAGAGATTAGGTGTCTGTCCCTTAAGTCCAGGAATTGAGCCGTCGCTAAAATCGGAGTGCCGCGTACATGCGTTCTTTGCATGTGTGCGAATCACAGGGACAGACACCGGCTCGATCGGCCGCAGTGAAGATCATCGTCGTTTAAGTGCCTGTCCCTCACGTCAATGAAATGCTCCCACAGGGTACGACGCTCGGACCTTATGAAATCCTCTCACCGCTCGGCGCAGGCGGCATGGGCGAGGTGTATCGCGCCCGTGATGTAAGGCTTAATCGCGACGTGGCGATTAAGGTGTTGCCGCCTGAGTTTTCAAACGATGCCGAGCGCATGGCACGTTTCCAGCGGGAAGCGGAACTGCTGGCCTCGCTGAATCATCCCCACATCGCATCAATTTATGGACTCGAGGAAGCGGAGGGGACACGCGCCCTGGTGATGGAGCTGGTGGAAGGACAAACGCTTGAGGACCGCCTCGCGGACCCTGTAGGGGCGCATAGCATGCGCCCCAGCCAGAAAGCAGACATGAAAGAGAGCGGGCGCTGTGCGCCCCTCCCATTAGAAGAGGCATTGCCCATCGCCCGGCAAATCGCGGAGGCCCTTGAATACGCCCATGAGAAAGGCATCATCCACCGCGACCTGAAGCCGGCCAACGTGAAAGTGACGCCGGCCGGGGATGTAAAAATTCTGGATTTTGGTCTGGCAAAGGCGCTGGAAGATTCACCCGTCGCTTCTGACACCTCCAATTCGCCCACGTTTACGTTGGGAGGGACAAAGTCAGGCGTCATCCTGGGCACTGCAGCGTACATGAGTCCGGAGCAGGCACGGGGGAAGTCCGTCGATCGACGGACCGATGTTTGGGGCTTCGGGGCCGTTCTGTATGAACTCCTCACTGGACATCAAGCCTTCCACGGTGAGACCGCCTCGGACACACTGGCGGCGGTGATCAAGGATGAACCCGGCTGGATTCTTCTGCCCGCAAACATCCCATCCGCGATTGAAAAACTACTGCGGCGCTGTCTCGAAAAAGATCCCAAGCGACGCCTGCAAGCCATCGGCGAAGCACGCATCGTTATTGGAGATGTCCTCGACGGAAAGGCTGAAGATAAAACAGTCATTCCCCCCGTTCCACACCCGATCTCTTCCTCGCGTCGCTTTCCCATTCGCTTGACCGCTGCGGTATTCGTGTTCGCCCTGGCCGCAGTTCTATGGTGGCAGAATTCGCGACCTTCCCTGGATCAAAAGTGGACAGGCGAATTGCTGGGCGGATCTTCTGTCGCCTTCGGACCGCGAATCTCACCGGATGGACAAATACTGGCCTTCCAGGCGATGGTCAACGGTCTGAACCAGGTGGCGGTGATGAAGCCCGATTCGGGGAATTGGACGGTCCTGACCCATGACCGGTCGCGCGGTCAGATTTTGGAAATGAGTTGGTCGCCGGATGGGACAAGGATTTACTTCGACCGTTACCTGGACGTTCCAACCGGAATCTACAGCGTCCCGGTGTTGGGGGGAGAAGAGCGTCCGGTTCTGGAAGATTCGATGTACCCGGAGAGCCTGCACGACGGAAGCTTCCTGGTCGTCCGGCTCAACGCGGAACGTCTTCTTCAACTCCACCGGTTCTGGCCCGACACAGGACGCCTTCAACCCTTGGGAGCCATTTGGATCCCGGATCAAGGGACGCCACTGGTGCGCGTGTTTCCCGACGGTAAGGAGGCAGTATTTTATGGAAGACTCCTCGAAGGCCCGCCCGAGGGAGCTAATTCCTTGTACGTAATCGATCTGCATTCGGGACGCACTCGCCATTTGGCTTCCATTACTCCGATTAACCAGGGGGCTCTTCCCGGTGGCATGGCTGTTACGCCGGATGGACGCTCCGTTCTTGTCAATCTGTCTTCGGGAAATCTAAGTACCATTGTCTCGGTCCCCCGGGATGGGTCCAGCTCCCAAAAAACGCTGCTTACGCTGACGATGCTGACGGGCTTCATGGACGTGGGTTCCGACGGCAGCCTTTACTTGGACCAGATAGATCGTGTGGGGGAAGTGCTTCGCTATCCCTCTTCCGGGGGAGTTCCCGAGAAGGTCGCGACGGTTGTCGGCTCCTCGGGTGATGGCCGGGGAGCCCTCGTCCTTCCCGATGGCCGCGTTCTGGTCCCTTCTCGCCTTGCCGGGCGGGACCGGCTTCTCCTTGTCGCTCCCGGCAAGGATCCTGTGCCCATGTTTGACGCGGTGGAGGATACAGCCTCTCCCGCCACCCTGCTCGGGGAAAGTGAGATAGCATTTCTTGCGGGTCGGCCGCCGAATCAGACCATTGCGGTCGCGTCGCTGAGTGGGGGCCGGATTCTTCGCCGGCTCCAGGGGTCCCAAGGTGCCGACATTCAAAGCCTGACGGCATTTCCTGATGGCAGAACGCTCTACTATGCCGCCAATGGAAATGTATGGGCGATCCCCGCAGTTGATGGAGAGCCACGAAAGATTCACCCCGGCGATGGGGTTGCAGTCGATCGCGGCAAACAGGATTTGATCATCCAGCTCTTTGAAATGAATGGCGCCCGTCTGGTGCGGGTTCCTCTCTCGGGCGGGCCGGATATTCCCATTCCGTACAAAAGTGAAATGCGCCTCGCCCTTTTTCCACTGGCGGGCGATGCGGTTCGGAAGGACGGGCGGATCCTCGTGCAGGTGACGACAAAGGATTCCTGGTTCTGGAAACCGGCGGTGCTCGATCCCTCCACAGGGAAACTGGAGATGGTCCCTTTGAACTATGAGGGCGATGCCCTGATGCCCGCTTGGACGAGCGATGACCGCATCCTTAGCATCGGCATCCCGCTGCGGTCTACCATCTGGCGTTTTCGACAGGCGGCTGGAAGCGGAAGCGTGAAGCCGTGACTCACACCAAGGCTAACGATGAAGCCCGGCGCCACACATGTTGCGTTCTCCGCGATTCTGCGGTGAAGATTCACGGAGCCTCATGGCCTAATCTCTGCAATTCCTGGTTTTGAATTTTTTTCGAACTTGGGGGAAAATCACAACATGTCCATTGCCGCAGGCGCCAAAATTGGTCCCTACGAGATCCTTTCCATCCTGGGTGCTGGAGGCATGGGGGAGGTTTACCGGGCGCGAGATTCGCGGCTGAATCGAGACGTCGCTATCAAGATTCTGCCCGATTCGTTCTCCAGCGATCCCGATCGCCTCCGCCGTTTTGAAGGAGAAGCCCGGGCCATCGCGGCGCTCAGTCACCCCAACATTGTCGCCATTTTCGATACCGGCTCCTGCGAGAACAGCCCCTACATTGTGTCTGAATTGCTGGAAGGACAAAGTCTGCGTGAACGGATCGCCCATGGCGCGGTTCCTTCCCGAAAGGCCATTGAATACGCCTTGCAGGCCGCCCACGGCCTCGCGGCGGCTCATGAAAAAGGCATCGTTCACCGCGATTTAAAACCCGATAATATATTCCTCACCCGGGATGGGCGGGTAAAAATACTCGACTTCGGGTTGGCGAAACTGACCCGGTCGGAGACGCTTCCGGTCAGCGGGACGCATACCGTCGGGGGAGTCGACAGCGGTGTGACGTCGCCGGGGATGGTTATCGGCACTCTCGGCTATATCTCTCCCGAACAAGTGCGCGGACAGCCTGCCGACCATCGCTCCGATATTTTTTCGTTTGGGGCCATTCTCTATGAAATGCTCTCGGGCCAGCGCGCCTTCAAGCATGACTCCGCCCCCGAAACCCTGACGGCCATTTTGAAAGAGGATCCTCCGGACCTGACGAAACTGGATCAGAAGATCTCTCCCGGGCTGGAGCGGATTGTGCGTCACTGCCTCGAGAAGAACCCGGAAGAACGCTTCCAGTCAGCCCGTGATCTGGCGTTTGGCCTGGATTCGCTTTCTAATCTATCCGGACTGAGCACTCCCCCTCTCGAAGTCTCCCCGAAGAGACGCTATCAAGTCTTTCTTCCCTGGCTCTTGCCTCTTCTGGCACTGGTGGTCGTGTTGAGTGCCGGATTCCTGAAGTGGAACCGTGGAGAACCTTCGCAGCCCTTGTATCACCAGCTCACTTTTCGTCGCGGCAACTTACACATGGCGCGATTTGCACCCGACGGACAAACCATTGTTTACGGTGCGGCCTGGGAGGGGAATCCTATCGAAATTTTCACCACCCGCCCCGAGAGTCCCGAATCGCGATCTCTGGGGTTGAACCGCGCGGAGATCCTCGGGATTTCTCCGGGGGGCGAGATGGCGCTTCTCTTGAACAGCCGTCCCGCCGGCACGTGGATTAATAGCGGCACACTGGCCCGGGCGCCGCTCGCGGGGATGGCGCCTCGTGAAATTCTTGAAAATGTGCAGGGGGCGGAGTGGGACCCGAAGGGCGCCAATCTCGTCGCGATCCGCGACATCATGGGTCACAACCGTTTGGAGTACCCCATCGGAAAGGTGCTTTACGAAACCGGGGGCTGGACCAGCTATCCACGGGTTTCCCCGGGAGGCGACCTGATTGCCTTCCTCGATCATCCGTTGCAGGGAGACGATGGCGGATCGGTCGCTGTGGTGGACCTGTCGGGAAAGAAAAAGACGATTTCGAGCAATTGGGGCACCATGGAAGGTTTGGCCTGGTCTCCCGCGGGGGATGAGATTTGGTTCACGGCAAACAAGGCGGGAGGGGACCGCGCCCTCTACGCGGTGACGCTTTCAGGTCGGGAGCGGCTCGTCGCCCGGGTTCCCGGTGCCCTGATAATACAGGACATTTGGCGCGACGGTCGCGTGCTCATGACCCGTAACAATGAGCGGCGGGGAATGATCGGGCTTTCCGCCGGCGAATCGAAAGACCGGGATTTATCGTGGCTCGACTGGTCTCGTCCCGCGGGGATTTCCGCGGATGGCAAGACAGTCCTCTTCTCTGAAGAAGGAGAAGGCGGCGGCGCCAGTTACTCCGTTTGCATTCGTAAAATGGATGGGACCCCTGCGACCCGGCTGGGCGAGGGCACCGGACTGGCATTGTCACCCGATGGGGCCTGGGTGCTCGCGACTCGTGCCGATTCGGTCGGACTTCTCACTCTTCTTCCCACCAAGGCAGGAGAAGCAAGGATCCTGTCACAGGACCAACTGAATCATATCCGGGCCATTTGGTTTTTCGATGGAGGGCGCTTTCTTTTTTCAGGAAATGAACCGGGTCGTGGTGTGCGGCTCTACGTTCAAGCGGTGGACGGGAAGAAACCACAACCCATCACGCCCGAAGGAACGAACGCCTTTTCGTTCTCGCTATCCCCGGATGGCAAAATGGTTGCCGCCGTAGGGCCTGACCAGAAAGGATATCTTTTCCCCGTCGAGGGTGGCCAGCCCCGCCTCATCCCGGGCCTGGCGTCCGACGAACTGCCCGTCTCCTGGAGTGCCGATGGCCGCGCCCTGTTGATTTACCGTCTCGGGGAATTGCCCGCCAAGGTTTATCGCCTGGAATTGAGCAATGGACAAAAATCCGTTTTAAAGGAGCTCCTGCCTTCCGATTCTGCCGGCATCAATGTCATCGGTCCCATCTTTGCAACTCCCGACGGCAAGAACTTCGTCTACGGCTACGTGCGCAGCCTCTCGGACCTCTACCTCGTCGAAGGATTGAAATGAGGGCCGGGCACGAGGGATTGGCGCTGTTTTTGCTATCCCCCATCACCTGAAAGCTCTGTCCTCAGCGTCCCTTGCGCCCCTGCGGTAGGAAACATCAAGGTCGCATCTCCGTATTCCATTTTGGAATTCCCCGGAAGCGGGCCGGATCTCAGGTGCTCAACTCAAGGTGACGTGAGTCCCGGGTCTGGACATCAAGTGTGTCCAACTTGAGGGATCGCCACGTAGTCTCAGCACGAAAAATGGATTCTGGAGGTGCGACCCTAATCATGCTAATCATGCGATGATGAGTTGACTGGCCTCCGTAAAACGAAGGAAGGGAGATGGCTCATGAAGAATCTACAAACGCTGGGTGTGTTGGCCATGTTGTTGGCCATCAATCCAGTCGGGGGCAGTCGGATTCGCGGTATGTCTGACCCCGCTCTTTCATTGGGGCAGCAAACGGAATCCTTGAACCCCAAACGGGTCCAGGTGGATCAAGCTTTCCTGGAACGAAATCTGCTTTTCGAACACATTCCCACTTTCCCGATGCAGAACCAGTTGGTACGAATAGAAGGTGAGGTTGTGGTTCACGTCGTCGTATCCACCGGTGGGCGGGTGATCGATGCCAGGCTGGAGAATGGGGATCCAAGGCTTGCTCTGAGGGCCCTTGAAGCGGCCAAGTCTTATCGTTATTACCCCCATGGTCATTGACGGAGTTCCCGTGGAGATGGAGGGTCTCATCAGGATGTACTTTAACTGGGATCCTCTTGTCAGCCTGGGCCAGTATTTGGGGAGCTGGAAAGGCGAACGCTCAAATACCCTGCCGATTTCCCGAATCGATATACATCACGATTTGGAGAAAGGGCTGTCCGCGCATTTCTGGAATCATTGCGGGGGGAATGAGTGCGATGCCGGCGAGGCTCGTTTCTTCTACTCGGCGTATGAAGAGGGAACGATCCAAGTGGAAAAGGACCTCCGTTTCGGCACGGGAAATGCCTGGAAGTTCATATTGCAGCCCGATGGCCGGCTCAAGGTCCTCCCGGTCCAGTTGTCCACTGACGATGCCATCAATCCGTCAACGAGAGGAGAGCCGCAATTCTTCACACAGGAGTTTTCCCTGGAGCGCGCAACAGTCTTGGCTTACGAGGGCCGGTACTTGAACGCAAACCAGGCCGAACTGGCGGAAGAGAATCTGAAGCAATTTCCTGAGAACCTGGCGGCGAGAACGCTTTTGCTTGGCTTTTACTACTGGCAGGTTGAAAAACAGGTTGACCTTCAACCCGTAATTGCGGCGCGGCAGCGACACATTCTCTGGTTGATCGAGCACGCCCCGGAATCGGAGATTACTCGCATCGACGAGGCGCTGATTGCACCGCGGCACAGTCCCTTGGCCGATGCGGCCGGCTTCAAACAGGCCGAACAACTTTGGCGGCAGAAGTTGAAAGCAAATAAATGTGATTTCTGTGTGTACGTGCATTCTTATTTGTTCGTTCAACTCCACGACAAGCCCCTTGCAGAGGAAATTCTGAGAGGCTATTACCGCGGCAAGCCCGCCGACCCGCACTTTCAGGAGAACTTGAGCCGGCTGTATGCTTACGGGATCTTAGGTCTGACCGGTCTGACCATCAACGCGTTTCCCGAAGCCACCGATCCCAGTGATGCTCAGAGTCCGTTTGCACGGAAGGCCAAGGCTTTTTTGCTCCATACCCATCAAGTTCCGATAATTGAAAACGCCGCCGCTGTGCTTGTTGATTTCGGAATCCGCATGCGTGAGAAAGATGCCACAGGCGATTTTACCGTCGATTTCGAAAGCTTTTCTCGACAGCTCATTCAAAGAGGTGAGCGCCTCAGTCCGGAGCGAGCGGCGTGGAATCGGCTCCGACGACAGTTGGAGAGGTATTACGGAAAACTGAGCTTGTCCAGCGACTACCTTCCTCAACTCAAGAAGGTTCTTGAGGGTCAGGAAGCGGCTCTCCAAAAGATGGGGACTGTACCCTATCGGATATCTTATCTGTCGGGATGCGCGCTGATGGCTCTTCAAGTAGGCGAACTTGACAAAGCCCAAGAATACGCCCAGGAGGGTTTGGACCTCACGAGAGGCCAGGACATCGTTTCCAGCATCTATCGGGCGAAGATGAAGATGATACTGGGCCGGGTGGCGCTTCGGCGAGGCGATATGGACTCCGCCAGGTCCTTTCTGATTCAAGCAGGCAACGAGCCCATAGGACAATGGCTCGAGAGGATGTTTCCAAGTATGGCATTGGCCAAGGAGCTCTTGGAACATGGCGAACGAGCCGCAGTCCTCGAGTATTTGAAAATCTGCGCCGACCACTGGAACAAGGGGAAGGAAGCCCTGCTCAGATGGCGAGAGTCGATTGAACAAGGCCAGGCGCCAAAATTTTCTTACGCCACTTTGGTAGAATGAATTTTGTGGAAATCGGAAAGGTCTGAGCCTGGCTTTGCTTGGAGCCGATGGAGGGGCAACCTTCCCCCAACTCCGCGTTGACGGCCGGCAGGGGTGACGGTATCAGCATTGGTGGACGGTCGTAGTCTTTCGTTGGGACTTAACGCACCGCTCGAATACGGGTGGCACCTGCGGGCGGTCGTGTCCGACCTGATGAATCGAAGCTCATCCCCTCGTAGGACGAGAAGAGGCTCTTTCGAGTCACTGGGTTATCAGGCTTTGATTTTCTTGATCGTGGTGTTCGCGCGACCCGTTTTGATGGCGACCTTCACAGCATCCTCCATGGGATCTTTGAAGGGCACCTCGATTCGGAGCAGGCCGTGCTCGTAGATCGCTTCGGCTTTGTCAGGTTTCACTGCCCAAGCTAGAGCCAGTGCTGAAACATACTCGATGTCCCTTGCTGGCGCGGTCAGGTGGACGCTGTCTTCTAGGATCTTCAGATCGATGATATCCGTTGGCGCTCCTGGGATGGCGAACTCCACTACTAGCTTCAGGTTCTCCTCGTCAGCATACGCTACTGTGTTGGGCGCAACCCTAATCCGATTTTCCGGCATACTGGCAACCCCCTTGTTGCTGGGAACAACTCAGCCTCGTTAACCCTATAACATGGTTGACTTTGCAGGTCAAGTACGACGGCCGCGGGCTGAGAGCCCGTCGCTGCTTCTGCTACCACCCATCACCTGAAACCTCTGTCCTCCGCGTCTTTTGCGATCCATATCATGCTAAACAAGTAGAGTTACTCTTGCCTCAACTGGAAATCCTGTGCGCGCGGACGACAAATCGCTTGGGTGCCGGACCCACATAATAGAAAGGGTAACAAGTCACGAGGGTAAGAACTGCATCCTCGGAATCGTCCAGCACTGAAACGTTATCGGAGCTGACCACTGCGGTAAAGTCGACGCGATAGCGGAAGGAGCCGTCCAACGTCGTCAACGTGATTTCATCATCCTTGGTGACCTTGCGCAACTCTCTGAAGAACGTGTCCCGGTGTCCCGTAATCACAACGTTCCCTTGCTGACCCGGCAGCGGGGTACCCGAAAGATGCCCGACAGCGCGTCGCAGGGTCTTTCCGTCGGTGCCTTCCATGATCATTGCCTCAAGACCGATTGTGCTGATCTCGATCTTCCCCACGGGGAAGCCCCTGGGAACAGGCTTGCCGGGGCTCGCGGACTTCACGCCGTTTGTTTCCTCCAGGGGAGCTGCAAGGGGCGACGGCGGAATATTCTTATCCCCGTCGGTGGAGATCCTCAAATCTTTCGATGCTTGCTCGAATCGCCACTTTTCGTGAGACTGATAAATCCTCGTGTCGATCATCACGTAGCCGACGTAAACCAACAGAAGAGTGCCGATGACAAGAAAGAGGTTTCGGCTCCAATGGAAGATCGAATGGCCTCGTCGACGAGAATTTGGCGCTCCGATTCTGGGGATCATGGTTTGTTGCTCAGTTTGGCTGGCGAGGATTCGGGTTTGTTGGGCGCATAATAACCGGGACGAGTTCGAACGATGAGGCGTCCACCCCCTGCCACGGCCTTCACCGTCACGGCCCGATAATTCCCATCTCGTTTTTCATTGGTAGACTCATAAGCGATGGTGTATTGGTTACGAATATCATGCGCGATTTGCTCACAAATGGGGATCACGTCCTTTAACCTCTCCGGCAAAAAAGCCTTTCCACCCGTGGCCTTTGCAAACCGATGGAGGACATGTGGGTTCTTGTCGGGATCATCCGGTTCAACGAGACCCAGGGTATAGATGATGACGTCGGACTTCATCGCCAATGCCATGACCTGGTCCAGGGTGTGCTTGCTGGCGTTGTCGGCCCCATCGCTGACGACGATGAGGACTTTCTTGTCCCGATTACCTTTCTTCAGGTGTTCGAGCGCAGCCGCGATGGCGTCGTAGAGCGCCGTCTCGCCGTTTGCGGCAATTCGGGAGAGGGCGACCGCCAATTGATCCGGTTGGTCGGTGAACGCCGTGTCGGGGGGAAGGCCAAAGGAAACGTGTTCGTTGAAATTGACCACGAACATTTGGTCCTGCGGGTTACTGGACCGTGCGAAGGCCAAAGCGGCGGCAATCACTTCAGCGCGCCTCGGTTTCATGCTTCCACTGTTATCGACAACCAAGCCGACCGTGACCGGAATATCCTGGTGGGTGAAATACGTGATTTGTTGGAGAACCCCGTCCTCGTAAACCTGAAAGTGGTCTTTGCCCAATCCTGAAACAAGAACACCCTTGTGGGTCTGCACGGTTGCGCGCAGGATCACCATTTCCACGTCCATCCGAATCGTGTAGGGATCGGTTTGGCGGCTCTCTGCCGGTGGACTCTCTTGAGGGCAGACAACGCTCGACAGAAGAATCAGGAAGAACAGTGCGGCCAGACACCGGCAAATGGCGATACAATCCCTCTTGTGGCGTGCTCCAATTCTGATTGATCCCAAGGCCCTCAACTTCCACCCCCCTGTAAAGGCGAACTGTTACTCGGGTGAAGAGACTCGATCGGCCACCCATCTGCCTTTCAGTTGAAGGGCACTACTCGCAAGCGCTTGCGCTCCGCGTCCCAGGAGACTGCCACCCCGTTTGAGGACGAGGCACATCACATAGGCACCAAAGAGTAGCGCTACAACGAAAAAACCTGCAAGCAGGCAAACGGCGAATTCACCAAGAGTGAGCATATTCTTTGAGTCTTTGTCATCATATCAAGTTGTACCGCTGATTAGTCTTGAACCTGTCCTTGGTTATCCAGGTTGTAGCGTTGCAGGTTTATTCCTGATCGGCCCTGTCCGTAGAAGGAATCGGACCCGTAGTTCAAGGGCCCATGTTCGGGTGAGGACGGACTCTGTCGCCCGCCAGGGGAGGTTGTCCTCGTGTAGCCGCCTCCCCCCCGCAATCTCCCGGAGTCCCGTCGAGTCCACTCCGGTTAAGAAGGTGCTCCCGAAACGTCCTCAGGGGACCCCGACGCGTGGCCCACACAACCACAGACTTGCCTGACTTAAGCAGCTCGCTTCCCAATAACCAGGAGCGCGAGGCCTGTCCCCAGCGAAAGCAGCCCAATCAATCCCGCGAGCGGCAATAAACTGGCCGTTTGGGGCAAGCTCTTTGCGGCGACCTCAACCGGCGCGGGCTCAACCACCTTCGGCGGTGTCTCAACCACCTTAGTTACTTCGACCACTTCTCCTGTAGGTGCAACAGCGATGACCGGCGCCGTCTTCAAAGCCTCGATGGGCGCTGCATCCAGCTCGATCGGCGTCGCGAGTATGGGCTGATTGGTTATCTTCGCCAGCTCGATGGCCCTTGACTTGGGGTACACAAATTCCTCGCCCCATTGACGCCCTGGATAAAACCATGCCCGGATGGCTTCCGGCTGCCCCTCCGCCCTCTCCTTGAACGTCATGACCGTTTTGTCGGTCGCCTTCAAACGGTAGTTGGGGATGGCGAGAATGGTTGTAAACACATGTGTTTCGTCTTCGCTGAAGATCTGGACGATGTGGCGGTCTGCCAGTGAGTCAAAGATCTTGAAGACATAGGTGCCCGCCGGCAAATTGTGAGCGCCCACACCTGGAACTTCGATTGGCGCGTTGAAGGTCACAATGGTTTTCCTGTCCCACTCGCCTGCCCTCGAACTGGTGGACAGAAACGTTAGAGCCAGGCTGATGCAGAAAATTATCGCTATTGCTGTGTATAAGTTTGTCCTTTTCATGGGTATTCCCTCTGTCTTTCTTGGGGCGATCGGTTCTGCCCCGGAGCAAACATAATCGGATTACCTATCAAGTGAACTGATGAGACTCCAGACCTGCCTCCCAGGCAAATCCGGCTGGGAATTTCAAGCACATCTCTTATACCCCGGAGGTGATTGGCGTGTCAGTTCAGTCCTGCTCATACCTCTGGTCACAATTGCTCAGGCCAGTTATTGAGGGGAGGTTCCAGGCAGGGTCGGTCACGAGTTGGCGGGGGAGCCAGAATTCTCGTCCGGGTAGTAGATTTCGTTGACGATGCCGTGGCTGAGTGTAAACCAGAGCCGGCAGCTGGTGTGATAGGCGGTGCCGAGACCTTCTTTGGCCCTGGACGTCCAACGCGGTTCGATTCCGGGCGCGCCGAATGCGATCAAGTGTTCAGTTGGATTCATATCAGGATGTCAAACGCTTCCGCGAGCAACCTGGACAGCCCGTGGAACAAAGTCTTGCCGGTCGTAGTTCAACAAAGCGCCGATCCGATCGATACTCACGTCAGCAGCCGGGTAGGTCCCCAGAATCTTCGGATCCAGCGCGTAGTGCCCCTGCCGCACGAAGACAGTCGTCACCCGCCGGCCCCAGATTTTCTTGATGGCGGCGAGAATGCGCAGCTTATCATCCACCATGACATAATGATCCGCTGGGTACTGCGCTTCCACGTCGGCCAACTCGTGCTCTTTATGCACGTAAATCAACGTGCGCCCATCGACCGCTTCATAAAGTCCGGAGCGGTCCACTTTGCGGGGTTGGAAAACGACGTCGCCGTCAGTCAGAAGTACGGCCGCTCCCCATTGCTTGACGCGCTCGATGACGTCAAGCGAGTTGGGGAAGAGGCGGTTAGCAAAGGGATAGTTTATGAGGAAACGCGAAACGGCCAGCAGACCCAGGTCATGCGGATACTCGCTTCGGTAACGCTGCAAGGCGCCCAAGTAATCGGCGTAACCCAGCTGGCTTCGCAACTGCTCGAAAATGGTCCAGTAGCACCGCGCCCGCCTGGGGCCGACTTCCCGCTTGAGATATTTGCTGAGGTCGGCGATGACCTGGTCGTTGTCGAGCAACGTGTTGTCCACGTCGAAAAGGAAAACGATTTTCGCGGGAACTGAACGTCTGGGAGTTTTTCTTTTCATAAGTTAATGGACGAACTGCTTATGAGTTGAACCCCTATAAGGCTTGGTCCAAAGGCGATATCCGCCTTGGAATACGTTGGAGTTGGTTCCCGGGCACGTGCCGGATGAAAGTTTCTTGAGCAGTCTGGCACTGCCTCCCTCCAGCATCTTCACATGGGTGCCGCCAGCGTCGATGACGAGAATTCTCATGGCATCAAATATTTCAGATTGTGTCAATCACGAATTCTTTCCCTTTTTCTTGCGCAGGCCCACCAATTCGGTCGGCTCGGGCCAACTGTGTCCGTGAGCCAGCAGTCCCTGAGTATCCTCGGGTCCCCAAGTGCCGGCGGCGTAATTGGGAAAATCACTGGGCGGAGCTACCGCCCAGGCGTCGAGGACCGGCATCAACAGCCGCCAGGCCGCCTCAACCTGATCGGCCCGCATGAACAACGTGGGGTCGTTCTTCATGACGTCCCAGAGCAACGTCTCATACGCATTGGGAGATGGTGCGGCAAAGCTCTCACGATAATTGAACCGTAAGTCCACCGGTCGCAGTCGCATCTTTGGCCCCGGATATTTGGCTTGAAATCCCAATACGATTCCTTCCTCCGGTTGGATCGACAGGACGAGCCGAGATGGATGCCAATCGCGGCCCGACTCGGGCGGAAACGACTGATGCGGGACGCCGCGGAACTGGATGGCAATTTCGGAGGCCTGCCGGGCGAGCCGCTTTCCGGTCCGGAGGTAGAAAGGCACGTCCTGCCAGCGCCAATTGTCAAGGAACAGCTTTAACGCCACAAATGTCTCCGTCTGGGAATCAGGCGATACGCCGTCTTCTTCGCGGTAACCAGGCGCTTTCTTGCCGCCGACCCAACCCGCGCCGTATTGCCCGCGCACCACGCAATGATGGACGGCGTCAGCGTGAATCGGACGAACGGCGTGGAGGACGTCTACTTTCTTGTTGCGAATCTCGTCGGCCTCGAAGGAGACCATCGGTTCCATGGCGACGAGACAAAGGAGTTGCATGAGGTGATTCTGCACCATGTCGCGCAGGGCTCCGGCGTGGTCGTAATAGCCGCCGCGATGTTCGACACCGACAGCTTCGACAGCGGTGATAGTCACGTAATCCACATAACGCCGGTTCCAGAGCGGCTCGAAAAGTGGATTGGCAAAGCGGAAAGCCAGAATATTCTGCACCGTTTCCTTGCCCAAATAATGGTCGATGCGAAAGATTTGAGATTCCTCGAAATTGGCGGCGAGGATGGCATTCAGGGCGCGGGCGGATTCCAGGTCATAGCCGATCGGTTTCTCGACCACAATCCGCGCCCATTCCCGGTCACGCGCCAGTCCGGCCTTGCCGAGGTATTTTGGGATTTCGCCGAACATGCTCGGCGGTGTGGCCATGTAAAAGACGCGGTGGACTTTGGCGCCCCATTCCTTTTCCAGCTTCGCGCATTGTTCGCCCAGGTCCGTATAAGTTTGCAGCTTCTTGAAATCGCCCTGCTGGTAATGGAGATGCCGGGCAAACTCGCCCCATTCGCCGGTTTTCACCTTTCCTTGGCGCGAGAATTCCTTGACGCCGTCGTGGAGACGCCGGCGCAGCTTTTCGTCGCTCAAGTCAACGCGATCCACCGCGATGACCGAAAAATGAGCGGGCATACTTCGGTCGCGTGAGAGGTCAAACAAGGCCGGCACAAGTTTCCGCCAGGTCAAGTCACCGGCCCCGCCAAAAATGACGAACACCGTCGGTTCGAGTTGGTCATTCTTTTCCATGATTCTCACTTCTTCACCTGTTCCGGGTGAGACGTGCCCTTGGCATCGATCCGCTCATAAGCGTGTGCGCCGAAGTGATCCCTACGGGCCTGGATGAGATTGAGTGGCAGCCTGGCGCTTCAACTTGATTCCACTCATCAAGTCCTTTCACGACGTCACGCTTGCGGAGATCGATCTAAACAAGCGATGATTGCTTCGGTAACCTGCTTGGTCTCATCGGGACCTCGAACTGGGATAGAAAACACCCCTGCTTCTTCCGCCGGATAGTCGTTCCCTCCGACGAACAGGGCATCCCCTATGAAAATCATCTCTTCCAGTGGAATGCCCAGAAGGTCTCGCAGCTTTCTGAGTCCGTAGGCTTTGTCAATGCCCGGTTTAGTGACATCAATGGATGTCGCGCCACCCATTCGGACCGAAAACTCGGGAATAAAGGTATCAAGGATCGCTTTGATCTTCTTCCGCTTGGTGAAATCGGAGTCCCATTTGTTCTTTTCTCCCAAGGGGGCCTGCTGACCTAACGCGGAAAATGTGATCTGGCTTCCCCGGTCTTCAATGACCTCTCCCCAGACTTTTTCGACCTTGAACCCTGCTACTCCGAGCGCCTTCTTTAAAGAACTGACGATTTTCTCTTTTTCATCCGCGGTGAAATCTTCTGAATAGATCTTCTTCCAATCCCCTGCGTATTGGAAGAACTTTGTTCCACATGTAGGAAGGAGGGATAGATTCGCCAGGCGTTCGTCATGGGGAAGATTGGAGAGCATTTGTTTTTCAAACTGCGGCCAATCGCCTCCGGAAATCACGGCCACTTTGACGACACCGAGAAGGTCATGCAGCAGTGCCGACATTTCGGCATCAAGAGACGATTTACTCTCGGCCAGTGTGCCGTCCAGATCATAAACAATTAGCTTTTTCACTATCCTTCCCCCTCTGAATTCTTGCGCTCTCAATTGCAGTCTCCGGCCCTGCCAACCCTCCCGTTGCTGGCCCGGATGTAAACTATTCCGGTAGCGCCATTGTTAACAAGCTCACGGCCCTCGGCGGCCGAAAAGCACGCGCTCCGACCAGCTCCGGCAAGAGCAATGGCGTCGCCCTGCCCCGTGCCCTCGATGCATATCAGCACGCGCCGCACACCCGCGGGATCACTTCCTGTTCGAAGATCCTGGTATGCCCCGCTTCACAACCAGGCGTCACCATGATGGAAACCGTTCGTGCGAGCATAGTACGCCCACGACGTCCGTCTGCCACTGAATTCTGACGGGCTGGTGGGGACGCTTTTCTTATACCTTGGAGGCAATTCGGGGTCAGTTCAATCCTGCTCAAGGCGGTGGCTAGAATTGCTCATCCCTGTTAATGAAGGGGAGCCACAGTCTGGGACTGATGGGAATTACCGGGGGCTTGATAGGGATACGGGTGCTGGGTGACGTAAGAAAGTGGGACGATGCGGGGGCTGTTTTGCGGAGTCGGAGCGAAGGGTCTCCCTTTTGGAGCACCCCATCTAGACAAGATGCTTATCTCCGCGATACACCGCTCACCAGTGCAGGTTGGGTGCGCCTGTAACACTTATTTCCGATACCTAGGATTAATCGTGCAGGACCACGCTGAGGAGGCCACTGTTAACCGTCAACCCGCCATCACCAGTATATTCGACAAAACCAAGCGTCCTGAACTTGTTCATGAAATGACTGACCCGCGATCGCGTGGTGCCGACCATTTGTGCCAGGTGTTCCTGATTGATTTTCGGATGCACGATTTCGGCCCGGCTCTCCTTGCCAAAATTAGCCAGCAGCAAGAGAATCCGAGCCAGGCGCTTCTCACTGGAGTTGAAGAGCTGGTCGACGAGATCCCCTTCGAATCGAATGTTGCGTGAAAGTAGATGCACGACGAACAGTTCCGAGATCTCGTGCCGTTCGTGCAGTACGCGCGTCATCAGCGACTTCTCAATCCGGGAAAGAGCGCAATCCGTCCTCGCGACGGCCGTTGAGATGCGCAACGGCTGACCTGCGAGACATCCCTCGCCGAAGAATTCGTTGGCGTCCAAAATGGCGACGATCGCTTCCTTACCCTGTTGGGATGTCACCGAAAGCTTCACCTTGCCTCGGCGGATATAAAACACGGCATCCGCAGGATCTCCCTGACGGAAGATTTTACGACCCGCATGGTATTCTGTGTCGGTTTTGCCGCGGGAAAATCCAGCGAGGAAGGCCTCCCAATCGACAGGCTGCTGTTTCTTACTTGCCATTACAATCTCCTTCTGTTTGCTGGTGAGGGGCGTCGCGACGCGGGGTAGATTGCCGCTTTGTCATCGACAATCAGGCGATTCTCCGGCACAGTGAACCCTCTTCGTAACTTATCAATAGAACTTGTGCCGACGAGGGCAAAAAAAATCAATAGGAGGCCAGGAATACAGGAAGTCAGAAACCTTCCATTGGAAGAGAATGAGAGGGTCCCTCCGCGGTGTGTCTTCCATCGAGGACCGATTCTCCGGGTTCCTGGATTCGTAATAAAATCCGGTTTCGGTTCCGGCTCGTCCGGATTAGGGATTATATACTCCAACCGGAGCCGATACAATTCTTCAGACTAATTATGCATTGACTCAAACTTGGGTTACACAAGCCTAGTCGTGCAGGATCACGCTGAGCAGTCCACTATGGACCATCAACCCGCCGGTGGGGCCGTCGTAATCGACAAAGCCAAGGTCCCTGAACTTGTTCATGAAATGACTGACCCGCGACCGGGTGGTGCCCACCATTTGCGCCAAATTCTCCTGATTGATTCTGGGAACGACCGTTTCGGAGCGACCCTCCTTGCCAAAATGAGCCAGGAGTAACAGAATCCGTGCCAGGCGCTTCTCGCTGGAGTTGAAAAGCTGGTCGACGAGGTCCTCTTCATAGCGGATGTTGCGTGAAAGCAGGTGCGTGACGAACAACTCCGAAATGTCGTGCTGCTTGTGGAGCATGCGCGCCATCCGCGCCTTCTCAATCCTGGCAAAGGTGCAATCCGTCATTGCGATAACCGTTGAAACGCGCAACGGTTGGCCTGCCAGGCATCCTTCGCCGAAGAACTCACCGGCGCCCAGGATGGCGACGATCGCTTCCTTGCCTTCTTGTGAAGTAACCGTGAGTTTCACCTTGCCTCGCCGGAGGTAGAAGATGGAATCCGCGGGGTCTCCTTGCCGGTAGATGGTGCGGTTCGCGGTGTACTCCAGAACGGTCTTCCCCCCGTTGATTCCAGCGAGAAGGACTTCCCAATCGATCGGCTGGTTTTTCTGATTTGTCTTAATAACCGCGGGGCGGCTTTTGTTGCGCGCCATCACAGCATCCCCCATCTTGCTGAAGGTGGGTCCGTCGATAGGAATTCTCTTGCTTGCCATGACAACCTTCTTCTGCTTGCTGGAGAGGAGCTGAGGATTGCAAGGGGGATTGCCGCTTTATCATCGACGATCAGGGTACTCCCCGGACGATAGACGCTCCTCTGAGTGGAGGCTATACCTTAACGGCAGCCGATGCAATTCTTCAGATTGAGTATCCGACAGTACATTTGAGGGCTAGGACGCTGAAGGTTTCTACAGAATCCACAGTAGAGGCGAAGGGCTGGATTGATCCGAGCTGAAGCCAGATCAGGGTCATATAGAACCTCAAGCTGCCACTCGGCCCCCGGTATTTGAGAATCCTTCCGAGAAAGTTTCTTACCGGGTCTGAGTGTGCTATTTTAGGCGAATAGGACGGGGTTCAGGCATCACCAATCGCAGTGGTAAAGACAGGAGGCTTCTGAACTCTGATGAATGTTGTCACTCGGGGCAAGCGGGCGCATGCAGAGAGGATTTCAGCAGCACCCCAAATCCTTGCACAGACTATCCTCGATACGATGCGGGAGCCGATCTTGATTCTCGATGTTGCTTTCCGGGTGAAAATGGCAAACAGGTCTTTCTACCGAACCTTTGATGTCAAGCCCGAGGAGACCGGGAACAAACTCATCTATGAACTGGGGGACGGCCAGTGGAACATTCCCGAGCTTCGCGTTCTTCTGGATGAGGTTTGCGGTGACGACATGCCGATCGAGGACTTCAAGGTAGAGCGCGAATTCGCCGGCATCGGCCGGAGGTTCATGGTTCTCAATGCCCGCCGGATCCAGCCCGAGACAGGCCAGCCGATGATTCTCCTCGCCATAGAAGACATCACTGAGCGCACGGAAGTTAGAAGGGAGCTCGAACTTCATGCGAAGGAATTGGAGCGATCCAATGCGGACCTCGAACAGTTTGCGTATGTGGCCTCCCACGACCTCCAGGAACCACTGCGCATGGTGACGAGTTTCACGCAGCTTCTGGCAAAACGCTATAAGGGAAGACTCGATTCCGATGCCGATGAGTTCATCACCTATATCGTAGACGGCGCTGCTCGAATGCATCGACTGATTAACGACTTGCTGGCGTATGCACGCCTGGGTTCCCGGGGCGCGGAATTTGCGCCCTCCGACTGCGAGGAGATCCTGACTGCTGCTGTCTCGAATCTGGGAAGCGCGATGGGGGAAAACGGAGCGACAGTGACCCACGACCCGTTGCCGACCGTGATGGCCGACCGGGACCAACTGAGCCGCCTGTTCCAAAACTTGCTCAGCAATGCGATCAAGTTTCGCTCGGTGGCACCGCCCGTCATTCATGTTTCAGCCCGGCGAAATGAGAACGAATGGCTCTTCTCGGTGCGGGATAATGGCATCGGCATGGACCCCGAGCACTTCGATCGCGTTTTCTTGATATTTCAGCGCCTGCACGGCAAGGGTGAGCATTCCGGCACAGGGATCGGCTTGGCGATTTGCAAGAAGATTGTCGAGCGGCACGGAGGAAAGATCTGGATCGAGTCGCAAGCGGGGAAGGGATCGACATTTTACTTTACGATACCGGCTTGACCCCGCCATGGCCATGGGTCGGAGGAGGCGAAAATGGAGACCGCTGGAAGGCCCATTGAAATCTTGCTCGTTGAGGATAATCCCGCCGATGTACGACTGACGGTGGAAATCTTGAAGGAAACCAAGGTTCGCAATACCTTGAGCGTCGCCGCCGACGGCGTTGAAGCACTGGATCTGCTTCGCCGGACCGGCAGATATGCCCACGCTACGCGACCAGACCTCATTTTGCTCGACCTGAACTTGCCCAGGAAGGATGGCAGGCAAGTCCTGGCGGAAATCAAAGCCGACCCCGTCTTACGGCTCATCCCGGTCGTGATACTGACCTCATCGAAGGCCGAAGAAGACATCGCCAAGAGCTACAGCCTGTATGCCAATTGTTACGTGACCAAGCCGGTCGACCTGGAACAGTTTGTCAAGGTTGTGAAGTCGATCGAAGATTTTTGGCTGACGATCGTGAAACTTCCGTAAGGTAAGGATGCCATGACTTCCGAGCCGATTAAGGTTTTGCTGGTGGAGGACAATCCGGGAGATGTCCGCCTGATCCGGGAAATGTTGAAGGATTCGAAGACCGCCTTGGCTGCCCTGGAGGATACCTCAAGCCTGACGACGGCGGTCGAGCGCCTGGCGAAGGGGGGAATCGACGCGGTGTTATTGGATCTCGGCCTCCCCGATAGCCAGGGCATGAGCACTTTTGTGAAGTTGCACAGTCAATTTCCCCACACTCCGATTGTCGTCCTGACTGGCCTTACCGATGAGGTGCTGGGCCTTCAAGCAGTCCGGGAAGGGGCGCAGGATTACTTGATCAAAGGAAAGGTCGATAGTCAGTGGCTTTGCCGTGCCATCCTCTATGCGGTTGAGCGGGTGCAAGGGAAGGAAGCTTTGGAGAGAAGCGAGGAGCAGTATCGCCTGCTCTTTGAAAAAAACCTTGCGGGGGTATACCGGACTGCCTTGGACCGCCGCATCACGGACTGTAATGAGGCTTTCGTCAAAGTCTTCGGATATGCCTCTCGTGAAGAGATCTTAGCCCATCCCGTGCAGGACCTCTACTTTGATCCCCGCGAGCCGGAAGCGATCGTGGCCCGCATCCGGTCGGAAAGGACCCTCTCGAATTTGGAGATGCGCCTGAAGCGAAAAGACGGCAGCCCGGTTTGGGTTCTGGTCAACGAGAATCTGATCGAAGGGGAGGCCGGCCGACAACCGTTCATCCTGGGGACCATCATCGATATTACCCCGCGCAAGGAGGCGGAAGAGGCGCTGCGGCAAAGTGAAGGTCACCTGCGTGCCATCGTTGAAACCGAGCCGGAATGTGTCGCGAAAGTCGCGGCGAACGGCGACCTTCTTCAAATAAACCCGGCGGGCCTGGCCATGATCGAGGCTGATAACTTTGCCGAAGTTCGTGGAAAGTCAGTCCTTCCCTTGATTGTCCCTGAGCATACGCCGGCGTTCAAAGCTTTCTTGCGAGCAGTGTGCGGCGGCAACCGAACCAATTTGGAATTCGAGATTGTCGGGATCAAAGGGACGCGGAGGTGGGTCGAGTCTTATGCGGCCCCCATAGCTGATGAGACGGGATCAAGTTGCATGTTAGCCGTCATGAGAGACCTCACCGAACGCAAGCAAGGTGAAAAGGCCCTCCGCGGGCTGTCTACACGTCTGCTGCAGTTGCAGGATGAGGAGCGGCGGCGTGTTGCCCGGGAACTCCACGACGCCATCGGCCAGAACCTCGTTGGTTTGGTGACGAACCTCACCCTGGCGCAAAGGTCGGCTGGCCGGCTTAATCCAAAAGCACGGAAGGCTCTATCGGGAAGCCTTGAGGTGGCAGAGCGGTCGTTGAATGAGATGCGTACCCTCTCCTACTTGTTACACCCGCCGCTGCTTGATGAAGATGGCTTGGCCTCAGCCTTGGCATGGTATGTCAAAGGGTTTGCCGAGCGAAGCGGAATCAAGGTTGACCTCAAAGTGTCTCCCGATTTTGGCCGGCTCCCCCAGGAGGTCGAGACGACCCTCTTTCGGGTCGTGCAGGAAAGCCTGACGAATGTCCATCGTCACTCCAAGAGTCCCACCGCCAGGATACGGCTTTCGCGGCGCTCGACTGGGGTGGAGTTAGAAATAGCAGACAAAGGCCAGGGAATGTCCACAAAGGCCCTCTACCTGGGCAATTCGAATGCCGGACAGCTTGGAGTGGGCATTATGGGTATGCGGGAACGGGCCATCCAACTCGGGGGCCGGCTGGAAATCGCTTCAAGCCGGCGAGGCACGACCGTTCGTGTCGTGATCCCGCGTCCCGAGGTCACTCCATGAAAACGCTTCGTATCCTGGTGGCAGATGATCACGAGGTCGTGCGGCAGGGAATGCGCGCCCTTCTGGAAGTCCGTCCGGGATGGGAAGTTTGCGCGGAGGCGGCCAACGGCCGGGAGGCTGTTGAGCGGGCTAAACAGACGAAGCCGGACGTCGTGGTGATGGACCTCAGCATGCCGGAACTGAATGGCTTGGAAGCCACGCGACAAATCCTGAAAGCCCTCCCCAGAACCGAGGTGCTTATCCTGACGCTTCATGAGTCCGAACAGTTAGTCCGGAGGGTGGTCGAATCAGGCGCTCGTGCCTACGTCCTGAAGTCCGACGCGGGACGAAGCCTGGTGGAGGGCGTGGCGGCGCTTAGCCGGCACAAAGGTTTTTTCTCATCCAACGTCGCCACGCTCGTTGTGGAGAGCCACCTGAAAAGGGGTAAGACTACCGACAGAACGAACCGCCATCGTGACTTGCTGACCCCTCGCGAGCGGGAAGTTGTCCAGCTTCTGGCAGAAGGGAAGAGCAATAAAGAGGTCGGGGTAACCCTGGGGCTCAGTGTTCACACGGTCGAAACCCACCGAAGCAACATCATGCGCAAGCTCGGCACCCATTCCTTAAGCAGCCTGATTCGATACGCCCTTCGCAATAAGATTGTGCAGTTCTAGAACGTTCTCAAATGCCACACTGGCAGCTGCCAATCTAAAGCTGCTTCAAATCACAAAATCGAATTTCAATCCCCAACGCCTACAACGGGTGAATAGCGCCCAATTTCGCCTTTGCCAGCTGCCCAAAGATTGCACTCGCCCGTCTCCATGTTGAACCCTTCGTAATTTCCACCGCCCCCCTGTAGTTCCCTTCATTAAGCGGGATGAGCAAATATGACCAGACGTGTGAGCCGTACTGGGCTGACACCCGTATTCCGGCCAGGGTATAAGAGGTGTGCCTCTAACTTCCAGCCAGGATCTGCCTGGAGACGGAAGTTGGGGAGGAGGATCAAAATGCTTTGGACAATTTTCGTGATTCTGATGATTTTGTGGCTGCTGGGCTTTGGACTTCACATTGGCGGAGGCCTCATCCACACATTGCTCGTGGTTGCCGTGGTTGTGTTGCTGTGGAACCTGCTCACCGGTCGAAGATCTGCGGCATAAGGCGGCCGAACCAACCAAACCTGAGAGGGTGGCAAGGATTAACTTTCTGCTGATCCTCTAATTCTGGGCCTGCTGGCCCTCGCCGGAGTTCTGGGCAGGGTCATTCAGGGCCAGAGCTCTGTCGAATGATCGTAGAGGTGGGCCTTTGCCGCATTACTCGTGGTTCAAGATTTGCGAAGCCGGACTTAGAGTTCAATCTCACTTTGAGAGAACAAAAAAAGGCTCCTTGGCTGGAGAAATTCAAGCCCAGGAGCCTTGGTTAGTCTTATAGGTCGCAGGCAGACCTACTGACCGATCCCTCCATCGCCGATTTGGGTCCTTTACAGCCTCATGTGCATCCGGGAGAGGGAATGGAGAAGTCCAAAGACATTCAGGAGCCACAAAACCACGAAAATGACCACAACCGCATTCAAGATCGACTTAATGGATCCTGCCATGGGTATGAAGCGATTCACCAGCCAGAGCAGAACACCCACTACGATTAGAACCACGAAAACATTAATTAAAGGCATGATTGTTGACCTCCTTTTCCCTCGAGTCTGCCTTGGGATTCTCGTAATCGTTGGCCAGGTACCGGGCCTCTAAAGGTGACCCAATAGCAGCAGGATGAGCAGAATCACCAGGACCAGGCCCAGCCCGCTACTGGGTCCATAACCCCAGCTTCGGCTGTGCGACCATCTGGGCAGTGCTCCCAAGAGCATCAAAACCACAACGACGATCAAGACCGTTCCGAGCATGTTGCCACCCCCCTTTCTTGCCCTTTCGTAATGTCCTGCCGGTGCGAAACCGCCGGTTTCTCTTCGGCAGGACTGGCTGCGAAACCGAGCGAGGCCAAACTCAGGCCCAACATCCCTTTCCCTCAATCAAACGCCGCGCGCCACGCGCGTGCACAGTTCAGAGGGCGATGTAGATGATCTCGACAACCGCCCTGCTGCCCTGGTGAGCGTTTACAATCGGTCGAACTTTCGCCCACCCTTGGGGGAGTATTTTGTCAGCGCCCTGTCCAAGCCCCGGGCCGCCGGAGGAGTGCGCACCGTGCCGTCGATCAGAATTTCTTTCGCGGTCACCTTGCGTCCGTAGAGCTTCTCGTTGTCATCCCTATCTTGCTTGACCACGGCGCCGTCGAGTGACACCCCGGCGAACAAGCCCCGTGTCCGGGAGTAGCTGAGAATCTCAGCGTGGAGTTGAGCGTCTGTCGCCCCTTCGGCGGAACGACCCACCGGACCGGCCGCTACGGATAATTCCGCGCCCAGCTTGATGCTGTCCTGAACCAGTTTTTTCATGCCTTCCGGGTTCATCACGAGGAAGACGACGTCGGTCGCCTTACCGCCGATCTGAAATCCAACGCTCGCGGCGCCGAGGGTAAACATGGAAGGCGCATCCCAGGCCCCGTTCCCGCCCTTGCGGCACACCAGGACACCGCGTCCGTAAGTGCCACCGACTCCCAGCGCAAACTTCACCTGCGAAGGAACGATGCCGACACATACGGCCTTTTCCAGCAACTCACCCGGAATGCCCTTATCGGGAGTCCCCATGATCTCGTTGACAACGTTGGTTGCCTTTTGCAGTTGGCTCTCATCGGCAAATGCCGTTGTACAGAATGCCAGCAACAGAAAAATCAGACACAGTCTTTTCATCTTAAGCTCCTTTTTTCCACTCACGCCCACTGACCGCGTGTCCAAAGTTCCCATTCAGAACCGTAGGACTACGAGCCGGTGATGCTATTGTTGGACTGCTTTCTCCACCTGGCCGATGATCCCTTGAACCCTGCCGGCCGCGTTTTCAACTGCGCCCTCGGCTTCCAAACCGGGATTGTTCGTCAGTTGTCCCGCTACCTCCTTGACCTTGCCCTTCATTTCGCGAAACTTGCCTTCGGCTTTATCCTTCGTGCTTCGCTTTATCACGATTGCTCCTTTGGCAGGAATCCGGGCCGTAGCCCCACAGCGATCCAGCAGAGAAGGTCCGAACGCCTCGTCGTTTGAGCGAATGATGCAACACCTGTCGTCGCTCTCCTGCCATTTCTTCTCTCGGCTCTTTTCAGCTGGAGACTCTCGCGAGTCCTCTGCCCTTTTTGTTTATAATGTTTATACTCCGCGCTGATTCGCCTGTCTGCTCAGCATGGCTCACGCGTCTGGTCAAGATTGCTCATCCAATTTGCTGGAGCTAGCCCGCGGCTCTGCTGGCTGCGCCAAGACGGGATCTTTTATGGCCGAACTGTCATTCTGCCTTTTCAGAACGATAATGCTCACACAATCGAGATGCTTCCCAGCCCTTACAACGAAGGCTGGGACTGCGGTTGGCGTCTGAGCGAGCTCTAGGGTTGGTGTGGGACTGGCGCTTGGGCTGGTGGTGGACTGCCCGCGAGAGTCGAAACGGGGGTTACCGATTTCAATTGATCCAGCTGAGTCAGCACACTCTGCCATCGAGCCGCGTCCTTCTTCGTCTCCAGCGGAGCAGAGAGGTCAGAATAGAAAATCAGGATGTTCGCCTGCAGGTCTGTGGTGGTCAGTTCAAACTTTCGCTCCGACAGCCTGGCCAACAACTTTGCATACGTGTCGTCAGTCAGCGAATAATCTCCTGCCTTGGTCCCTTTGCCATCATCCAAATCACGATTGGGAACCAGGAGTACATCCGCGCGTATTTGTTCAAGAAAAGCCCGGTATTGATCGACCGACATATTGATGCTTTTGAAATACAGCTCCTCGGTCTGCGGGGTCGGGTTGTTGAACGCCAGCGCCTTGAAGGGGCCAATTTTCGGAAAGTAGTGCAAGAGCGCCGACAGGAGTCGGATGCCGAATCCGGGCTTCTGGTAGTCCTTTCCCCACTCCTTTTCGTAATCGGAGCGCGAGAGCCGGTACAGGAACTTTCGTTTCGCGGCAGTGGGCTTCTCGCCCATCATGTCCTTCTTATGGGTCCGCAGTGCAACCTGGGTCATTTCCGGAATCAGCCGACTGATAAAGAAGCGGTACGAGCCGATCGCCAGGTCCACGTTAGGAAGCACGTCTTTCAACTCCACACCGTACACGATGGGGAAGACCCGCTCCAGCAGGGGCTTGGACACTTTAAACCCGATGAAATCGTGGTACTGCTCCGACGCATAACGATTCTTCGCGACCTGGACCATGTCGAACCCGAACTCGGTCTTCAGATGGGCCGTCTTGTCCTGCGCATACCTGACCGACAGGCCATACTTCGCCCGTAGCTTCGGGTAGTGGACCGAGACCGCTGTGTTGACAGCCGGGTGGCCGGCAATGTCCGAAGCATAGTGTGACAGGGCGCCCAGGGAGAAGGCGTATTCGTTGGCATCCTGGCTCTGGAGCCGCAGCTCGCGGACGAAGTCTCCGCTGCGGACGTAATGCGCCAGGTTACTGAATTCCACCCTGCCGAAGGGGTAGTAACCGAGATCCTGGATCACAGCGCCTCCATAAGCGTAGGCATGCGCCTCATTGAGCTGGTCTTCCGACAGCCCCGGAAATCGCTTGAGGAGGAGGGGCCGGATCTCAGCGGTCCAGAGCAGGTCTACGATTTGCTCGTGCGTGAGAACGGAGTATGCAAACAAGGCATTGCTGCTCATCAGTACGGCGAGAAGGAGTGCCGCCACGCAGAAAGAAAGCAGGCGCCGACGTTTGACCAGAGCGTTTGGCCGTGAGGCAGCAACCGTGGGGGGCGCCAGACCTGGTCTTGATGGTTTGGGACCGATCTTCCTTTGTCGTGCCAGTTCGCTCGGTGACATGGTGTCTTTTCCTATCGTTATCATGGAAGTTCCTTTATCGCCTATGTGAATCCTGGAGAGAGAATTCATCGATCCAAATAATTACCGGGTCCACAGATCTACCACGAGGACCACAACGGTGGTTAAGATCGAACTCATAGAGTCCGCGGTCTTTAGCGAAGCGACTGCATATCCAGGATTGACCCCACGAGGGCGCCCAGGATGGTGTACCTGCCGCTCGAATAGCTGCCATATTGATAGCGGGTGTAATAGCCATCTTCATAGCCGCGACGGAAACCCTGGCGAAAGTAATAGTTGTATTCGCTTTGGGCTACATAATAACCATCATAGCCGTAGTTCGCGTCCTGATAGGCATAAGAGGCCTGGTAGTTGTAACGCCAGCGATCCTGCCGGTCAGCCTGTCCGGCCAGGAAGCCTTGCTCATAACCGTAGTTCACGGCCTCCCGAAGCAAATTGGCGCCGTATTGATTCGTCTCATAATAGCGGCCGCCACGGTTGTAACGATAGTTCGCAGCCGTGTAGAAATATGGATCATTGTTGAAATCGTGGTGCTCATTCTGGAGACGCGTGTGCTGCTCACGCAGGTGCCCCACATACTCTTGCTGATAACGGTACTGCGCCATGCGTCCTTGTTGCTGAAGCGCTGCTTCATGCTGCTGCCCGACACGCTGCCGCTGATCCAGATTCTGCCTATACTGGGTCAGACGCTGCTGCTGCTCCCTAATAAGCTGCTCCTGACGCTGTTGTGAGAGGCGGGCTTGCTGCTGATCTTGGTCTTGCTGCCGTTGTTGCTGGACGCGCTGTTGCCAATCCTGGTCCCGTTGCCATTTTTGCTGCTGGGCGCGTTGCTGTTGCTGCTGGACGCGTTGTTGCTCCTGGGCGCGCTGCTGTTGCTGTTTATTCAGGTCCTGCTGTTGCTGGACCCGCTGTTGTTCCTGAGCGCGCTGCTGTTGTTGCTGTTTGTTTTGGTCCTGCTGTTGCTGCTGGACCCGCTGTTGCTGCTGGACCCGCTGCTGTTGTCGCTGTTTGATCTGTTCCTGCTGCTGGGCCTTCTGTTGTTGCTGCTTATTCAGGTCCTGTTGCTGCTGGGCGCGCTGCTGTTGCTGCTGTTTATTCTGGTCCTGCGGTTGCTGTTTATTCTGGCCTTGCTGGGCTTGTTTATTTTGGTCTTGCGGCGGTTGTTTCTTCGCCGCCGGTTGCTTTTTCTTTTTCTCTTTCTCTTTGTCCTGCTGTTTCTGGTCTTGCTGCGGCTCTTGGCGGCCGTGGGTCGGGAGGCTCATTCCCACTAACGACACCGCGCCAATTGCCGCCGCCACCACCATACGGTTCAAGATGTTCACGTTCACTTCACACCTCCTTAGAAATGCGGTCGTTTCATGGGATGCTACCCCAGAGGAGAAGCCATTGGGGATCCCGGTATGCAGGATGAGAAACGTAACGTCTTTTCTCTTTTGGCATCTGTTCCCCGCACGATCCTGGCCGGCGACTCGGGATACAATCCTTTATACCCCGGAGTGATTTGTAGTGTCAGCCCAGTACTGCTCACGCGTTTGGTCAAAAGTGCTCACTGGCCTTGGCGAGAGGGGGGGAATGGGGGATGGTGCTGGTGGAGGTCAGACGATTAAAAAAGGTTTGGCCGCGACAATCCTCGGGAAGCAAATTGGCGCGGCCAGAAAGCCTTGCTCAGAACCGTTGTTCACGGCCTCTCGAAGCACTCTGGTGCCGTATGGATACATCTCGTCGTGCGCCCGCCGCCGGGCAGTTTCGATGGCATCGCCCTTGATGAACCCTTAATGCAAGTAGACGCTGATTGCAATTCCAACGCCGGGATGCCTTCGGTTGTACAGATAATATCCGTCATTGGAATAGTCAATATACACATCGTCGTTGTCATACCAGTTGTCTGACCAGTATTCCGGCCATGGGTCAATGAGACTGAACCAATAGCCACCATACTGAAACCGGGGGTACCCGCTTACAATAACCAAAGGGAGGCTGTGGATGCGGAACCCGTGACCCGAACCAAAGTAGCCACGGAACCGGACGTCAGGAATACGGTAGCCGTTGTAGCCGCCACGTTGCTGCCAGGTGCGGTGCTCGGACTGCCAGCTACTTGCGCGATGCTGCTGCCACACGCCCCGCCGTTCAGCTTGCTGCACACGTTGCCCTTGCTGTGAAGGCCGATTGACCTGCTGTTGCCGGGAGTGCTGTGGTTCCTGCTTGTTCTGGGTCCGCTGTTGTTGCTTAGCGTGCTGTTGCTGCTGCTTGTTCTGGTCTTGCTGCTGTTGCTTGGCGTGCTGTTGTTGCTGCTTGTTCTGGTCCTGTTTACGTTGTTTCTGCGCCGGCGGTTGCTCCTTCTTCTGCTTTTCTTGCTGTTTCTGGTCTTCCTGCGGTTGTTGCCGGGCGTGGGTCGGTAGGCTCATTCCCACCAAAGACACCGCCCCGATTGCAGCCGCCACCACCATCCGGTTCAAGATATTTACATTCACTGCACACCTCCTTAGAAGTACGGTCGCTGCATGGGATGTAACCCCAAAAGAGAGGTTACGAGCGTCCCCGTAAGCAGGATGAGAGACGTAACTACTTGTTTCTTCTGCCAGCCGGCTCCCACCAGATCCTTCCTAACTTCTCGGGGTACGGCTATTAATACCCTGGGGTAATTGGCCTGTCAGCCCAGTACTGCTCACACGTTTGGTCAAAAGTGCTCACTCGGGTTGGCGAGAGGGAAGTACAAGGTAGGGCGAATAGAAGGGTTTAGCCGCGTCAATCGACGCTCCGTTCTCTTTCTTTTTTGTCAGCTTTCCTGCCGGAGCCAAGGGGCCGAGCGATGAATCCAACTTGGGAGGGCAAGTAATGGAAAGCGATATCCGTCTCCCCCCCCTCTGCCAAGCAATATAGGGGTTGTTCGTTCGGGAAAAGACTCGATGGTAGCGATTAAACTTGCAAGTAATACTCTCCCAATGGAAAATTCACCGTTGCAGTGTCTTACGAACTCAATGAACACCTTTGATGCAAAGCATCGCGTCGGGCGGCTATGACGGCGAAAAAACAACTGTCTACCCAGCATGTCGAAAAGGGCAAAGAATCCAAGCTTCTGAAGAAATCCTTTGCGATCATGGGCCCCGGACTGATCACCGGGGCGGCCGACGACGATCCGTCGGGAATCTCGACTTATTCTGTTGCGGGAGCCGCTTACGGATATGCCACGCTGTGGATCGCGCTGCTCACGTTTCCACTAATGGCTTCGATCCAGCTCATGTGCGCGCGGCTGGGTATGGTGACGGGGCGCGGGCTGGCAGCCGCAGTGCGGATTTACCATCCACGCTGGGTGCTCTGGGGATCCTGCTCGATTCTCGTCCTCGCCAACCTCATCAACATCGGTGCTGATCTCGGCGGTATGGCAGATGCGACCGAGCTCATTACGGGGATCCGATCGCTCCTCTGGATTCCAGTCTATGCGGTCGTCATCATGGGGTTGTTGTTCTGGAGTTCCTACAAGCTGATCGCGCGGATTTTCAAATGGATGACGGTCGTCTTGTTCGCCTACGTGTTCGCTGCGTTTTACGCTCACGTCGATTGGAAGCACGCGCTGGCAGTGACGTTCGTTCCCCATCTGGAGTGGTCACGCGGATTCCTGTCGGTGCTTGTGGCAATTCTGGGGACCACGATTTCTCCCTATCTCTTCTTTTGGCAAGCCGCCGAGGAGGTCGAAGAAGGACGGACCAAGGGCCAAACGCACGCCGGGCACAAGGGCGCGACCGCGGGGGAATTGAGAAGCGCGCGCGCCGACACGATCGTGGGTATGTTCTTCTCGAATCTAATCATGTATTTCATCATTCTGACAACGGCTGCCACTTTACATGCCCACGGGCAAACCGACATCACCACGGCCCGGCAGGCCGCCGAAGCATTGCGTCCGCTGGCCGGCCAGGGAGCCTACCTGCTCTTCACCCTGGGCTTGATCGGCACGGGAATGGTGGGCGTGCCGGTCCTCGTGGGATCATGCGCCTATGCGGTGGCAGAAGGATCAGCGTGGCGTGGCTCCATGGCCGACAAGCCAAGAAGCGCGCGCAAGTTCTACGCCGTCATGGGCGCTGCGATGGCGTTGGGCCTCGTGCTGGATTACCTGGGTTTCAACGCGGTGAAAATGCTGTTCTGGTCGGCTGTCATCAATGGCCTCCTGGCGCCGCCCCTGATCCTGCTTGTCATTCTCCTCACCAGTAACCCCAAAGTAATGGGTAAGCGCGTGAACCCGCCGCTACTCAGGTATTTAGGCTGGGCTACCTTCGGTGTCATGACTGCGGCAGCGGTGGGGATGATCGTGACATCTTGAAATATTCCTATGCAACTGAGAGCCCTGCATCCTCGTTAGGAGGGGGCGGCCTGGAATCCACATGTCGTTCGACCCCAGGCACTTTGTTGAGCCAGGCCCAAGACGACATCTTCGCGATTCCCAAACACCTATGATCCAAGTAAAGTTTTGCGCTCAACCCGGCGCCCGAACCAGAGGGTGTTTCGCGGTTTCCAACGGTTGCAGATCATGGAGGTTTCAACAATGCGTGTAAGGAACAAGGAACGACACCACACGGGACGCATCGGGTGGCTGCGCGCGGCGGTACTCGGCGCGAACGACGGCATCCTTTCAACATCGAGTCTGGTGCTCGGTGTCGCGGCTGCACATGCGACTCCCAGCAACGTTTTGATCGCCGGGGTCGCCGGCCTCGTGGCTGGGGCCATGTCGATGGCTGCCGGGGAGTACGTGTCTGTCCACTCTCAGGCAGACACCGAACAAGCCGAACTCGAACTGGAGCGCGCGGAACTCAAAACAGACGCCAAGGGCGAGCGTAAGGAACTGGCGGCAATCTACGTCGCTCGCGGGCTCGAGACTTCGCTCGCGACAGAGGTCGCCAGGCAGCTGATGGCCCATGACGCGCTGGGCGCCCATGCCCATGACGAACTCGGCATCACCGAAACTCTCCGTGCGCGTCCGATTCAGGCGGCGTTGGCATCGGCGGGCAGCTTCGCCGTTGGAGCCGCCATGCCTCTCCTGGTCACGGCCATGGCCCCGGCGGCGGGTTTGATTCCTTTTGTCTTTGGAACTTCTCTGGTATTCCTCGCGCTTCTAGGCGGCGTGGCTGCGCGCACAGGGGGTGCCGCAGTGACGAGGGGTGCAATCCGCGTCACGCTCTGGGGTGCGCTGGCCATGGCGCTGACCGCAAGCGTCGGGTCGCTGTTCGGAACAGTTGCATGAGCGATGAACTCGCGACAGTCCAGGAGTTCCCGCAACGAACTCTATCCCTGGAATGGAGGGCGGGCAGGAATCACGAGTCTTACTTCAGCGCCACCTCCGGTTCGCCGACCAGTTCCTCAAAAAGCGTCCGGTAATGAATCATGGCCTGGCGCAAGTCTTCGGTGCTGGCCTGCCCCCGCGTTTGACGGAGCGCGGTTTCGTGGGCTGCACGGTAATTTTCGAGAACCATTGGATGATCCACAGAGATATCCGCCGCACGCTGTTCAAAGTCGCTTACCGGATAGCCACGCGTGGACATCACATCACCCAGCAGTTGGTCGGCGTCCGTGACTGCACCTCCGGGGCCGTCAACGAACCGCGACTGAACCTTGCCCCAGGACTCAATAAACCGCGCACGATCGCCCGGAGCGAGCGGCCGGATGTGCAAGCCCTCCACTCGTTCTGCGCGCCCGTCGAGCGCCGCTTCTGCTTTCCGCTGGCTCCCGCCTTCTTTAACGGCACGAGTATATTCAGCGCCGCCAAACTGAGTGCGTAGTCTTTTCGTTCGGCGTTTACGAATAAGAATCCGGATGACGATGCCTGCGACCACCATCACGGCGACCACGATGAATATGGCTATTTGTGTCTGGCTTACCGCTGACAAGTTCATGGTTTTCCTCCGAATGTAAATTCCAGCTACCGTCTGCTAAAAGCTGATGTGGAGCTGGATCGTGTCATGAACGCGATACCCCCTGTCAACCAGAACCAAATGTCCCCCGATGATGACGTAACGGTAGCCTCGAGGAGGACGGCCCAAACCGCGCGTAAAATCATTGGGCGCCGGGCGACTCATCCTTCGCATATCACGATCGAGCACGTAGCCCGGCCGAAGCCGATTTTCGTAGCCGTTGTTCCATCGGCTGTCTTGTCCAAAAAGCCCCTGGTTGTGGTTCTGGTGTTGGTTGTAATAGGTACGCGCGTATTGGCGTTGATTCTCGTTGAACTGGCGATATTCCTTTTTACTCTGGCCGCGATTCTGGTCTTTTGCCACAGCCACACCGCAGGTCAAAGCCAGGAGCACCGCCGCACACGCCGTCATCCACCATTGTGTCTTCATAGGTTTTCTCCAAATCATACTGAGATTTTCATCTTGAATTTCTGGGTTGCTGCAGGCATAGGCCTCAGCAAATGAGCGTTCCATGACCTTTATATCCGAAGGCGAAGCGCGTGTCGGCTCATTACTGCTCACACGCCTGGTCAAATCAGCACACGCAGGTTTTGCGAGGGGGAATAATGGGCGGACGAGTGGAGGTCAGTGAACCTGCATCAGGTGGGACCAAGCTAAGTTGCTTTAGGATATGAAAACAATTCCCCAAACTGGGTATTTTCGAGCCTTAGGTGGCTCTTCTCGCCCGAAAGATTATCCTCATAGGCCTCTTCGTCCGGCCGCAACTAGCAACCTTTTTCGGTTGGCATCTAACGCACTGCTGTCCAAATTAGCTGAGATTCAAGACCCTGACCCGCATGAATATTGGTTAAAACTGTTGTGATTGTCGATTTTCAAGTTCAGGTCTCCCATTCTGCTGTCCCAGTTAGCGATAGGAAAATTCCAGTTGTTGGATGATTGGTCAGCAACACCAGCACGTCGCCGGTCTCGGGGCGAAGCACCTCGATGCGTCGGAAGAATTGAGGACAATCCTGATGCCCTCTCGGACTCTTCCAGAAAATGATCTGGTCTTGGAGAATGGATCCCCGCTCCGGGACGAGTCGGTCTTCGGCGACCCCGTAATCGGCATTGCTTTTCAGTCGAGAGACCAAGAACACTCCTTCCTCCGTCCAACGATGGTAGAGGCGGTAATCGGTAAAGCCGCGATCCATCACCACGATCGTCCCCGCGTCAAACTGGAGCGTGGAGGCGATGCGGCTCTCATGCACCGCTCCTTCGGTGATGACAGCAAAGTGCGGCAGATACCCCTCATGATCGAGCACCATATGAATCTTCACGGCTCCCTTGCTCCGGCGAAAGCGCGCCCAATCGAAGACGCTGGCGCACAGATCAATCACGGTAGCATCGAGGCTCAACAGCTTGTTGCGAAAGCGAAACTTCTTGGGGAGAGGACCTTGCTGCCGGCAGCGTTCCAACAAATCCAGGAAGATCTGTTGATACAACTCCCAGGGACGATGGGCGTTGGCGTAGGCCAGCGTGGAGCGACTCGGTCGCGTGATCCCCAAGTGTGCCAGCTTCCCCTCACAACTCGCCAAACCATCGCAAATCTCGCGCAGCGATTGCGCTCGTCCCAACTGGCAAAAGAGCATGGCCACGAACTGGCCCCAACAGGTAAATCCCCGAGCATGCCGCTCGGCCCGGCTTTCTTGTACCCGGCGTTGAAACTCCCAACGCGGAAAAAG
>JAIQFV010000020.1 GCA_020073085.1 Terriglobia bacterium
CGTTCCACCAGAGGCTTCAGCGGTTTCATTGCTTCCACCGCTGCTCCGGTTGCTACCGGCTGGAGCGACAGTTGCCGGGAGGGATTTTCACCCCCTGAAGATCGCCGCCTTTTCACGGCGCACTGAATTATCCGGGCTAAGAGATTGATCAATCTGGCTCATTGATCGGGAAGAGCGGTTTCCAGCATTGTCCCCGATGTTTGCCATGCTTTTCCCAGAGAAGTGTCACGGTAGCCTTGGGAACGTTGTAACGAAAAACCACGAGTGCTTGGTCATCCCCGTACCCGACAGCGTTTCGCCTTCGGCGTTCAAGCCTGAGAGCCTCTCGTTCTGATTCAGACATTTTGGGATCATTAAACCAACCCAGAGATCTTTTCTCAAGAATCGAATACCCAACATCTCGGAAGAATTTCTCGGCTTCTGCAAGAACAGTTCCGGGAAAAAGCGTGTTCTGAGGCTCAAACAATTTTGTCCAACCAAGCGATGCTGCCCCTTTTACGATCAATCGAGGAAGATAATCGTGCAAATCTCTTCCGTTAGCGCGGGTCTTCAAGACAACGTTTGGTCCTTCTGGGGTCGCGAGCGCAGTTAGCAATACTACTTCCGCTTGGCAAAACTTCTCTTTTTCCTCTCCACCAAGAGGAGTGACGTCGCCGGACGGGGCAGAAAGACCTAGATATTCCAAGAAGACGCCACCAGCCTGTTTTCCACTCAGAACGCAGTCATCGAGCAAGATAACCCGCGTCTGCGCGCTCTTGGTCTCCGCCAGAGCCCGTGCGAGAGTGGGGTAGACCTTAATTCCCATAGACTTCTCAAAGATATATTTTATATTCGAATCGCTTCCTGAACCCTCTGTAAAAGAAGCAAATACAGCATTTTCAAAAAGGTGACCATTCTGTGCGGCGAACGCTTTGAAGATGTTCTCAAATTCCGCGTTGTCATAGCATCGCACAGAATTCAGAATCGCAATGACACCGGCATGTAGTTCTTTTGGAAACTGGTCGACGAAGTCCTTTACATCCTTCGGGGTTGGTCTCGTCCGATAATTCAATCTCTGGGACAATTGCGTCCAAATCGAATCTTTGTCGGCATTGAGAAAGATAATCGGACAAGCCGTCGGGTGTCCGCCCAATTGAGGAAAAATCTGAAACAGCCTGGTCAAATAATCAGTTGGATGCTCTAAGCGCCGAGAGAACATAAATGATAAAGACCGATCGACTGGAAAGATGAACTTTCGCGCTACTTGGAGGGCACCGCCTCTCTCAGCCCGTTCGATGGCTTTAAGCAGCTTGGTCCTTTCCCTTTGCTCGCCGGTGTCAGCAAGTTCGGCGAGTTTTTCGCGTAGCGGTTGATACTCTTTCGCATCAGCTTGGCGCTTGAGTTCATTGAGAAAATCTTTCTGGCCTTGTATACGGGTGTTGGCTAGAATGTTCGAGACTACTGAGCGACTCAAGGCAATATTGATTTGGAAATCGAGGGCCCGCGCCCCGTTTGCATCTATGACATCCAATAGGGAGCTACGGGTGGCATAGGGTGTCCAAAAGCCCCTGACGGCCCTGACAAGGTGGTGGTACCACCTATAAATCAGGAGGTGTGCAACGATGTTCCTGGTTATGAATTCCCTTAGAGCCGAGTCGTGGGCATCTTTGCCTATGCCAGCTTTTCGGACGACACCCAGGAGTTGGTCGACGCATTCCTTCGGGACCTTTGCTTGGGTGTCTGGAAGGGGCCAGAACTTCTTCTTGAAAGGGTAGTTTAGCGGGTTGGCCTGTTCGACCAAAACGGAGGGGTCGTCTGCAAGACCGAGTTCCACTTCCCGTAACATGAAGCCCTCCCATACATCACGATATCCAAAGATTGCTTGTGGCAATCCTTTCAAAAGGGCTTCAATCGCTTCAATGGTGTCGCTTCTGGTTCCCTCATCGAGTAAAGCGTCGGGGCCTCTCTCATCCTCCTCTACTGGCATGGTGTGCCCAGGAAATTCCTGAAGGAGTTGCGCACCTGGCGCGGCAAGGTTTCGCGACACAGCAATCTTGTCGCTACATGTTATTCCAAAGCAAAATTCTTCCAATCCCTGGATTGTTGGATACGGATAATTGGAACGGATCATCGAAGTGCTCTCCAACCCTGAGAACAACTCTGCAACATGCATGACCGTGATCCCATCCAAGACAATGATTGGCTTCTTCCGGTTCGCCACATTTGAATCTTTGTTCGCCATAGTTCCCTCCAACGCATTCGCGTGCGACCAGAGTTTGTCCTCGAGCGAAGCTGCGGTCGGTCAGATGTAAAATGAATTGGGTCGTATCTTTCCAATCTTCAACTGGGATTTTGTTGGATGGAAGATCTCGGCTCACTGCTTGTCTTTCTCCATCCTTTCATCAAACCGACGGAGCGCAGCGCACGCCGTGACCTAGCCCGTTACACGTACCAGAACACCCTGTGCGGTGATGTGATACCATACCCCTCCATAGACGACCGGTAGCGCTCTCGCTATTCGCACTCCGTCACGAGGGATCGGTTGATCGTACTGAGGAGGAAAACCCAGCCCAAATCAGATCATGCCGCTGAAGTGGAGATTGGAAAGAGACGACCCCAATTGAAGATCCTGCTTTCTTCATCTCTTTCAAACGAAGAATAGATAAACCAGTCTTTGAGCTTTTCTGTTCCTTATTTCACGTCTAGAGACAACGCGGCCAGAATATCACAACCACAATCCACGCGACGACGACTGCACATGTGAGCACCCACCTCATTATTTGAACAGCTGCGGGAAAAGTTAGCAGGCGGTTCAGAAAATTACCTCGGATCTTGGGCCCTCCAGTTTTGGTAAGCCCGATTGTGTGTTCGATAGCCACGATCCAAGCCATCGATTTTTGTTGGAAGGCCCGATGGTTCTCGGCGATGAAAAGCCATGTGACCATAACCACTGATGATGCGACTGCGAGAGTTAGAATGTGTATCAACCTTGAAGAACGAAAGCCGGGGAGAGCTGCAAACCCCGCGAGAGACAGGGGAATCATAATGGACCCTGTCGTCCAAATCCTACTGTTATCATTGATGAACATCTTCGTATAGCTCGAGTAGAGGGTACGCAGCCATTCGTCTTGTTGTAAACTCTCATATGCTGTGTTTTCTATCAGGTTTTGCTTCAGCTGAAGTTTCAGATCCTCCACAACGCGGTTGAATTGACTACTATCGGTTTTTGCACTCATAAAGCCCTCCACTTCAATCTTACTTGTATGTTGGTGTGAGAATTCCAAATTTCGCGTGGGTGTAATGGGAGTAAACTGTCGGTTTCAAAGCCAGCTAAAGACAGACACGGGACCAGGCGCGATCATAACCCGAGCTACTTCTGAACTGTTAATTGTGGGAGGTTGTCCCCGTTTGTTCGAACCGACGGAGGAATGTCGGTGCCTGACTCTTCCCCCAATCGCGTTTAGTTAGGGACCACCCCCGTAAGATTGTGTTGCCCTATGCCCAAAGATTAGGTAGAGCAACATCATGATCCACCCTACAGTAAATACACCGGGAACGTAAAAGCTCATAATTGTGAGTGGATCCGTGATCCAACGATACTTCCTTTCTCTCTTGCCGACAGTTCTGTTCCAGAGTTGTTCGTCTATCCTGTCCTTTCCTGCATCTCTCAGAGTGCGGATAAACCTTCGGGCGTTAGGCGCCCATAGAACCCAAGCTCCATCAACCAACAGAACAAGGCATACGAAACCGATCTTGACTGTGCGATCACCTACCAGTCCGACTGCTACGGCGAGGAATCCATTAAGGCTGATGAACATACCGGTACGAGAAAGGTTGAGCACGTCTTCGTGGTCGGCCCGCCTATGAACGGACTGGCCGTTTTCTTGGTCAGAACTCATATGTTCCTCACGGAGGCGATGAGTGCGTGTGCTTCCTAACCATCGAAAGGCCGCATTAGGCTACAGGGGATGAAAGAGCGAACAGTTCAACTCTCGCAGCCGAGCGGCGAATCGAGTGCACGTCACCGTGATCAGGACGAGTGGAATGAACCAAAGCCTCAATTGCCAGTCGGTCTTTATGGTGCTGAGGGGCCGACACAGGAGCGGCTGGCCCTTAAAAAGTGTAGAACTCGCCCGGTGCGATTTCAAGGGGAATGTTTCACAAGTTTCTTTTCAGAGTCGAATAGTCCGGACGTGAAGCCCAACACCAACTTCCAAGCCTTTCCAACTTTTGCCTGGAGAGTGATGTTGGTGTTGCCGCTGAACGAGGCTAAATCGTGGGCAAAATTCAGAGCGTCAAACTGGGAATCGAATTCTCTCCTTTCACAGGTGAGAGCATTGCCCTTTGAAGAAAAAATTGGGGTCGCATCTCCATTTTCCATTTTTCAGTTCACCAGAAGCGGGCCGGATCTTAGGTGGTCAACTCAAGGTGACGTAGGTCTCAGGTCTTCACACCAAGCGTCGCCGACTTGACGAATCGCGATGTACGATGTTCAAAGAGGTGGATTCCCATATTGACTCAACATGAAAAATGGATAATGGAGATGCGACCCTCAAAATGCCCAGCAAATAAACGACGTTGTCCATGTTTCACTCTCCGAAACTTAGAGTACAGAGGAGGTTGGTCTCCCAACCATTCGACGGGGGAAATAAAGCGATTGTTCACTTCGAAAATTCATGCAGCACCTCTAAATCGACTCGATGCAGTGGCTCTCTAACGCTTGTTGACTTTATCATCATCATCATCATCACGGTGGTACGTTTTCCCGTTCTCCCAGACACTCCCACTTCCAGAAGATTCCTGATCGCGCTTTTAGGTCAACAGATTACTCTCTTGTGGCACCATAATCGGCGCACCTTCTCATGATTTATCTCTTAAAGCCGAGATCCTTTATTACTTCAAGCTCAAACTTTCCAACAGCTCTCACCAAGTGTCGTTTTCCGACTCTGATTCGGATTGTTTTCTTAGGCCAAGGAAGCGCATCAAGTTCCGTCTCAAGCGTGGCATGTCTTCCATCCACTGTGACTGTTATCTTGGATTTTAGAAAATGTGCCAATACCACGCGCGCGCCCCTTCGAGCGCCGATCTTGTACCACCGAAGAGCTGTCCTGGTGAGTTGCTCTTGAGTCTTCTCAACAGCATCATCCGGATATAAGGTGTCGTGCTCTAAGAGGCCTTCCTTCTTGAAGGCCTTGAGCGCGGACCGGATGCCAATCACGCGATGTTTCCGAAGCTCTTTATTCATGTCAATCATGTGTATCCCCTTTCGATCAATATTCTTGAATTTGAGTTGTGCGGGCGGAAAGTACCCGGGGGGCCGCAAAGACAAGGTGACTTCGTCAGCCTTACGACAGGGCTCTAACCCGCGGCCGCTCGGATCGGACCGGTGAGCGTCGGGTTCAGCCGCTTGTTAGGCAACGCTCTTGCCGATGTCCCAGTACTGCACCGCGAACTGAAGCGTCCGAAGGTGCGGGAACTCCTCAGGGATTGCGGCGCTTGCGACCTTCCGTTGGCCAATGCCCGCGTGGATTTCGACCATGAAGTCCTTGATGAACATGACACGTCCCCCGGCCAGCTGAGTCCGGCCGACGCCTCCGCCGTACACGAATAGCGCGACTTGATCGATGTGGTTCGGAATCGGGATGCCCCTGAACAATGTTGGGATGTACTGGCGTCCAGCCTCGAACTTCTTCTGGTATCTCAGCTCGCGCTTTGCCCAGCTGTCCGAGTCGAGAGATGGCTCAAGATGCACGAGGGCACGCTGCTCGGGATGGAAGGCGACGATATCGAGTTCGCATTCGTAGCCACCCTTTGGGCGCTTGCCGACCTGTATATTCCGCCGGACAAAGAACCCTCTGAATTCATACCACTCGGCGACGAGCGATTCGAGATGATTTCCAGCCACTTGTTTCTCCTCCGAGTCTGGCTAACGTTCGCCATAGCCGGCAGGCAAAAGCAAAGGGAAGCGACGCTTTTTGCTGTCCGAGTTGATGGCGTTGTTAGTCTTCATGTCAATTGCGCTGCAACTCCAATGAATTTGTTGATTTCGATCGTTGCCTTCCACTCTTCTTTACCTTTGGTTCCGTAGAGATGAACGAATGGGGCGAGGGCCATGCCCATTTGCGGTTTTTTAGAAAGGTAATGAAAGTTGATTGAGAGGCAATGAACGAGTTTGTTACACGCCTCGCGGAAATTAAGAACTGACGCCTTTTCTCTTCCATGCGTCAGATTTCTTATTGTTCCAACTTCGTCCTCGACGCCTTGGAGCCAGTATTCAGCCCGCGATGGGTTTTGATCCATAGCATTTCGCAAGGCAACTGCAATTGTGAGCAGAACTCGACCGATCTCTCTCTCTTGAAATTCCTGACGCAGATAGCAGAGAGGATGATTTCCCAATTTATCAAATGCTGGTCCTGCGTGGATCATGCAGCCTAAGAGATAAAGCTGGTGATTAAGAAACTCAGCTGAAATATCGAGCCCTTCATTCCAGGGGGATTTTCGGAGATCTAGTTCTGTCATATGTTTGAACGTTAACGTCTGGCGCGTCACCCACAGCACGCTTTTCCTTTTTATGTCGGTCGGGTGACCACGTAGGTTTGGGAATTCAGAACTTTGTGCACGCCGCATTGAGAAAGGAGAGGACATCAATTTGCGCCTCCCATTCCTTCTGTCTGTGAGTACCTTGCAGCTTGATCGTGTCGGCTAGCGGCGGACACTCCTCATGTTCGTTTGAGCCGAGAGATAAATCAACTAACTCTGCATGAATAATCTTGTTGCACGCTTCACGAAGCGAAAGTTCCACAGTCTGGGACGGCCGTGAAACATCGGCTACTAACCGACCGACGACGGCTTTCGACTTTGTGCCGATGCGGGCATCTAGGCTATTGCGGAGCATCACAGCCAAGCCAATCAGGCGACGTGACGCCTCGGAGGTTTCAAAGGTGGCACGAACCCACCGAAGGCATGGATAGGTAGACTCTATTCTTGCCAGACTCTGACTGGCAGAGAAGACACAGACCAATTGAAAAATCTCTAAATCTAGAGCCTCGGCGGCAACGGGATAGCCGGTAGTCACGAACGTACCTCCTGCCTTCTCTGAAAAGAAGAAATCTACCTAACGAAGTGGCACACAGGCGCGGCCCAATTCTGGGCGCCGCCTGGAGCGCCGAGTTAGCCAGCGGCTGTGACATAGCCCCGGTGGCGGTGGCACAGGCTTTCCCAAAAGTGTTCATATCTCATAACGCTCTCATGTCGCGAACGCCAGTGTGCATCGATGCCATCCCATCCGTTTCCCTTGAAAACGTAGCCACACTCAGGACACACTCGCGGCAACTCGTACGGGACACTGCGCTTGCAACACGCGCAAGGGGGTTTGCCGGTAAGCCAGTTTGGAAAACATCTGCTGAGGGGCTCGACTGCGACGTCGTCGGGACCTCCAAGCTTTGCTTTGACCCACTTTACACGGTGGTCTACCACGAACACCACCACGGAATCGGACCAAGTATCGTCTATGACTTTCGTTTCATTGATCAATCGCTTGCGAACGACCGGAATCCACTCGCGGCGTCGACGAATTTTGTCGATGAACCTCGCACTCGGCGTTTGGGCGGACGACACCTCGATGTATAGTAACCTCCTACCGCGAAGATCTATACCGACGAAATCGATGGACCATTGCTCCCCGGGTGGGACCGCGTACTGGGGAATCATCGCGACATGCGTGTTGCCGTTAGCGGTGTAAAGTTCCAATACCTGAAGTTCGTAAGGGTCCATGAAATTCCTCCGTACACTTGTAGAGGTCCGACAACTCACGCATCCCCCGGCAGCGCAAAGAGTGAACTGCTCGAGTGCACTCGGGTCGACCACCAGGCGTAGCGAAGCTGCATCTCCAACAGGTGCATCCTGCCACGTTCGATCATGCTCACCAACTCTGCGAGAGTGGCTTCAAGTTTGGCCATCGAGTGTTTCTCCCTTCTGCTTCAATCTCAACGAGTCAAGGGCCTCGGCCAAGCTAGTTGTACCGGTCAGAGCCAAGATCTCGGCGACGTAGCTTGGTGTGAGGGCGGTCTCTACTCCCACTTGGATCAAACTCATCAGGTAACTGATCCCGTCCTGGCCAGGACTGGCCTTCGGCACACTGCTGATGGCCGCGCGGGCAAGCGAGAGGGGATCAGGATTCACGAGCTCTCCCTGCGGATTGAAGTCTGTGTACAGAACATGATCCAGGCCGCAGAATCCAGGGACGTCACGAATCAGCACCGCATTGACTGAGTTCCTTTCACTGTAGAGTTGACCGGAGAGCTCCTTCCGGGTTTCCCGCCGCCAAAGCATGCTCCTGGCCTCCTCGAGTCGTATCGAGTCCGAAAGCACCAACACCTCGGCATTCACTGGATTCCCCGAGGAATAGGGCACGACGGTGGGGGCGCCTCCGCGCGTTTTGGAGAGCCAGGCGTACTCCACAGCAAACGGCGTCGTCGTAGGCACACGACGCACGATACTCGGACCAATCTCGATCCCTGGATCGTTAATCAAGGAGCCGTAAGCCAGGATGCCCACACTGCTCATGGTTCGAGGAGGATGGCAGCAGCGCGGATCCGCTGGCGGTGGGTCGAGGCGAGTCTGGTAGGGCTGGCCGGTGCGGATGCACTCCTGCATGGCGTCGTAGATTTCTAGGATGACACTCTTGGTACGGTAGTCGCCGTTGTACTTTTCTTCATCCTTGCGGCGGACGATGGGGAAAGTGTCCATGATGTAAGCCACGGCGTCACGCGGGGTTGGAAAGCTGGCTTTGAGCCGCGCCTGATCTTCCGCCGTCTCGCCCTCCGCGAGGAGCCAGTCACTGCTCTTGTCCACCGGCAGGTAGAGGTGGAAGAAGGCGGCATCGAGCTCGCAGCGAAGCAAGAAGCGGCGCCCCTCGTCCCAGCGGAACGGCGGGCCGAACCAACCGCAGTCCTGTGCGAACGGCTCAAGATCCCATGCTGTGTAGGTCAGCTCCAACACACGTGGTAGCAGCCAGTCCCGAAGCGTTGGCGGCCCGCCTGACCATGAACAAGATTCGGGATAGAAGTTCGGCGGGATGACAGGAAGCTGCTCCAACGCCCCGGCTCCCATACCTGTGCCGATTATCTTCTGCCGAGCCAGGTAATCGAATACGAACGCATTCATATTCGACATCAGGCATGTCGTCAGGATGGGGTCCGCCACCTCCACGTAAACGTTACGGCAATGGGTGTCGCATCCAGTGCGTGGAACAATCGCGGCAATCGATGTTCGTTCATCCGTCGCCCGAGCAATGTCGCGATAACCGAACAGCCATCTGGCTGGGAACTTGCCAGCGATCCTTGAATCGATCTCCTCGACTCTAGCGTAGTATTCCGTGACAGGCACAAAAGTCGCGTCGGACAGCTCCGAAGCTGTTGCTGATCTCCAATCCGAGCCAACAAATGTGGCATATCGGTGGTTGAAGGCGTGAATGGTCTTGCCGGAGTATAGGCGCGCAAATCCGCCCGGGATCACTTGAGGCAACTCGTCGCGTCGCCGGAAAAAGTCGCCTTCGTCAGACAGGCTAAGCATTCTCTGAATCGAAGGCTTCCACGGGCTGAGCCTTCCATCGCGCCGGTCGAGAAAGACCCCGAGTCTTCTGTAGCATCTTCTGGCGATGCCCTTGTCCTCCGCGCACTGGAAAATTGGTGGGGCAAGCGTATTCGGGCTGAAGTTCAGTATGTCATCGCGGGAAAGGGTGATTCGGCGTCTTGGGTCGCGAAGCTCTTCGACGGAATGCGCGAAGTAGCAAAACCCGATTCCCTGGGAGAATCCCATGTCTCCTGCTAGGGTCAGCAGACAGAACCGATAGCTCCGATGAACACTGGGGAAGAGTTCCCCAGCATTTTCGAAATCAAACAAGGAAACCAGCCGAGAACGCTGTAGCAGCCAACCGAAAAGGGCAGCGTTGTAGGCATCCATGGAGATGGCTGAAGGAACTATGATTCCAGCCCTGCCTCCAGGGTGAAGATGAGAAGCAACGGACTCGGTAAACAAGGGGTAAAGGTTTATTCGCCCAACCGATGAGAGTGCAAAGCGCCCGCTAGCTTGGATAAAATGCCGACTGCCTCCAACACGCCGTTTTGCCTCAAGAAATTGTAGCCAGAGAGGTGGGTCGTCATTCTCAAGTTTGAGGATTAATGCCTGACGTTGGCGAGCCGAGGAGGCGTTGGCAATGCCAGGCGCTCGCTGGGCGAAAAACTCCTTTTCGCTCAGTTCAACCATCTCCCATGGCGGGTTTCCGAGCACGCAGTCGAAGCCACCCCTCGCGAACACCTCCGGGAAAACCAGATGCCAGTGGAAGAACTGGTACTGGCCTGAGAGGCGTTCGGACTCGGCGACGAGATCGGCGGGCAGAGGCCGACCGGCGGCCAATTCCTTGAGGTCTTTGTGGGTGAGGCCAAACGGCTCCTTCGAAGGGTATCGCGGGTCGTCGCAGTGAGGCGGAAATTGCCTATTGACGACGAAAGCCGCGCACCACGCGTCGGCGAGCTGCTTCTTATGGCGGTACTCCGCGGTCTCTTCGTGGCGGCGGAAAGCCAGCTCCTTAGCCCGGAGGTCATCGGGCCGGTCGTCAGGAAGTTCTTCTAGGGCAGCAGAGGCCTGCTGCAGGTGGGCCTGAGTCTCGGCGTCCTGCTGGGAGAAGAGCGAACCTAGCCCCGCACGCTCGGCCTTATTACGCTTCCTTAGCAGTGAGCAGGCTTTCTTGTCGTCACCTTCGATGGGAGTGAAGGCATCGTCAGGCAGGCCAGCGGCGATTAGCCCCGGGGTGGCCCCGAGCAGGCTGTTGCCCACGCGGATGTGGTGGTCGAGGAAAGAGAGCGGTTTGCCAGGCTCCAGGGCTTCGAGCCATAGGCTCACGCGGCACAGCTCAGCTGCCATGGGGTTTACGTCCACGCCGTAGAGGCAGCGGCCGATCACGTCGCGTATGGCGTGCTGGTAAAGGAGCGGCGAAGGTTCGCTCTCGCCTTGGGCCAGCGCCCGCATGCGAGCGAGGTGCCGGGCCAGCCGATGCGCCGCGCCCACGAGGAAATGGCCGGAGCCGACGGCGGGGTCGCAGACCTTGAGGGCGAGGATGGCCTTTTCGGCCTCAGCGCCTGACTTGCCCTTGATCGCTTCCTCCACCACTGGGTCGAGTGCGGAGTCAAGTAGGCATTGCACCAATGAATCTGGCGTGTAATAGGAACCCGAGGTTTTGCGCTCATTTCCAGCAAACTCGGCAAAGGAGAAGCGGGCGCCGTCGGCGCTAATTTGTGGCGTGAGCGCGAGTAGGCTTTCGTAGACGCCGCCCAACTCCTCCGCACCTAGATTCTTGTAGTCCACAGGACGAAGCACTTTACCTTGGCGGGTGAAGGCGAGATCCCGCAGGGCTTCAAGAAAGTCATGGTTGGTTAGCTCGGCGTCGTTAAGGGCGGCTGTGGAGGCGGGGTTCCAAAGGAAGCAGCCGAGCGCCGGCAGAGCCAGATGCTCGCGCACGGTAGTAAAGGCTGCGTCGCCGGAAAGAGCACCCACCATGACCTGGAACTGTCGCCACAGGTCAGCATGACGACTTCCTTTGATCCTGTTGGCCAGCTCGCGCATGCGGGCGGTACTGTAGTGGGCCGCGTATCGTTCGCGGGCAGTGTGGGCTGCATTGGAGTCGTCGTGCAAGTGGAGGAGCGACTGTCCTTCGAGGGTGCGGTCCTCGGCCACGAATAAGAAGATCAGTCGGTAGACCACGCGTAGAAGCTGGCCGTGAAAGTCAGCAGGCGTAATCTCGCTTGTGCGAAGCGCGTCGCGCAGGCTGGTGTTTTTCGGGTGGCTGGTGAAGCCCTCGCCTAGGATCTGCAGTGCGCGCTCAACGCCGCCGCGCAGGTCGCCCAGAGCCCGGGTGCCCTGATCTTCGGCAAGTTTGGTCCACTGCTCCAGCCAGCAGGTTTCCGGCCGCGCACTCTCGCGGGGGGCGAAGCGCGTGGCGTGAGCGGTCAGCCAAAGGAGGACGAAGTCGGAATAGACCTCGCCTTCGAACATGGCCTCGAGGTTGAACTCGAGGAAAGATTGGCGTGAAAGGGCCTGGTTATCACGAAGCACACGCAGGATCAGGCCGTTTGAGACGAGTGCCCACAGATGGCCGGAACTGCGGTTGAGGAACTCTTGCACGAGGCCATGAGGGTTGGCGGCGGCAGCCCCGCGCTGGCCAGCGGCGCGGTGGTCGAGCGAGAGCCCACAGCCGACAAGATGAACGGGCACGGGGCCAAAGAAGCGGCTGATCGCGTAGCTGCGGTCGCCGACCTCGGGGCCAGCGCTGGTGGGCAAAAGTCCAAAGCCCAGCTCACGCAAGAGCGGCAAACTCCACTTGTCGTTGGTGAGGCCGGTGCCGGCTTCGCCCTCGGGCAAACTCGCGGTGGTGGTGCGGAACTCGGTCCAGTGCTTGCGCAGGCGGTTCCATGACTGGGTGATGACCTCGTTGAGGCGTTCATCCTGGGGCAGGCCATAGTCTTCAGGCCTTGTGCCGTCGAGCTTCGCCCTTGGATCGAGCACGCGGCGGAGCAGGTCGGGTGGCAGCAGGCCCCCTTCGGAGCGGATCGTCTGGAAGTCTTGGTTGCGGCGGGCCATGGCTAATTTAACCTCGGCAATAGAACGTAGGCTCCGAGGATGTCCACGGGAAGCACAGGCTGAATGGTCACTCGACCTTTGGAGCGTGAGGCTTCGCGCACCCGTTCGTGAGCGGCAAGCTGCGCCGCTGCGCGTTCGTTCGCGATCGGCACGAGCGAGATCTGGAGCTTGGACAGCGCAGGCAACAGCAAACCAACCTGCTGGTTGACTGCGGTAAGAGTGAGGTTTCGATCAGGACGCGATGCCAGCAGCCGTTCGCCGTCCTCCGTCTTCAACCACTGCGGCGCATCTGCTGGGCCTGTGCAGGCCAGGGGGGCGATCTCCTCGCATAAAATGGTTGCCATATCGGATCCAGCGATCTGCAAGTGGTAGCGGAAGCGCACCACCAGAAGGGTGGTGCGTATGGTCACTTCTGAGGTGGAGACGATGCCGCAGCGCGATGCCACCGGTCGGCTGTCACGCGCCACCGGGTCGAGCGCCTGATCGAGCGTCCAGCTCGCGAGACCCTCGATCACCCGGCTCGTGCGACCGAGATAGATCTCTCCATCAAGAAGCGGGAGATCGAAGCGGCCTGTGAATGGTTCGTCGAGCGCGATGGCTTGGCGCAAAGCACGCGGGACTTCATTGCTGAGAAAGATGGTCACGGCGTTACCCTTTACTTGTACTGGAACCGTCGCCGCCTGAAGGACAGTCCCAAAGAATCGAGCGACGTCCTCACTGCGACCAATGGCGGTTCGCACGCTCTGAAGCTCGGCCGCAACCGCCTCCGGGCTCAGGGTGTGCTGGGCAAAGCGCGAGCGGCTCGCCTTCTCGCGGTCGCGGGCGTTCTCCCACTCAGCATGGATGGCCTGTTTCTTCGGCGCGAGGTTTTCGATGAAGTCGAGATTAAGCTGGAGGCCTCCCGATCTGGTCTTCTCGCGGAAGAGCGCGCCCTCGAACAACGCCTCTGCAATCTGCTCGCTGGAGCCAGGCACCGCAACAGTGACGCCAAGATCGCTCTTGATGCTTTTGTGCTTGCGGATCAGCACATCGAGGATCACGCCGTCGATGGGGTTGTCGGTACCGTAATAGGTAACGACACGCACCTCGGTTTTCTCCTGGCCAAATCGGTCCACCCGACCTTCGCGCTGTTCGTGGCGCGTGGGGTTCCAGGCAAGGTCGTAATGCAACACGGCGTTGAAATGCTTTTGGAGGTTGACGCCCTCCGACAGACAGTCGGTGCAAACGAGCACGAACTGGCCGGGGTCGGCGGCCAGAGCGGCGATACGCGCCTCGCGCTCCGTCGGGGGAAGCTGGCTGGTAACGGACTCGACCCTTACCGTGTTCGGCAGTGCCTCACGCAGTTGGAGGGCGACGTACTCCGCCGTGTCAACGAAGCGGCAGAACACAACCGGGTGGAAACCATCCTTGAGCAGCGTCTTAATTTCGCGGACTGCACCTTGAAGCTTCAGATCGTCAGCGGGATTGATGGCTTCGGCACGGCGAGTGAACTCCAGAAGCTTGCGTCTTGTGGTTTCCTTGCTCGATTCCGTATCGGTACCCGGGCTGAAGTCGAGGGTGACGTTGTCATCATCATCTCCCTGGTCAAGAACCGTTCGGCGACCAATCTCGTCCACGTCCTCGTCTTCGGCCTGATCTACAGCGGCGCGGCTGCGCAAGGTCGCTGCGGCTGCAGCGGGACTGGATGAGACACAACGGAGGAGTGCCAGGGCCGACCAGTATCGAACGCGTTGGCGGCTTTGGCTACCGCCTTCCTCGGACACGTACTCGCGGGCGAAGGCCACGATGTCATCGAAGAGCACGCGGTAGTTCTTACTGAAGGTGTATGTGGCCTCCTTGTCCTTTCGCTCAGGGAAGGCGGTGTCGCTTTCCAGGTAGTGGCGGATGTCGGCTCGCCGGCGCTGCACGAGATGGCGGGCAAGCTTACGGCGTATTCCTTCGAGGCCGGCGCGGTCGAGATCCAAGGGCAGGTCGGCGAACTCGCCATCGAGCAGGCTCAACAGCGAGCGGAACGCCTGTTCGTTGCCGCTATGGGGCGTGGCGGTGACAAGCAAAACGTGCCGCGCCGGGTCTTCGGTCATGCGGCGAAGGAGTTCGAAACGCTGTTGTCGGCCGCGCCCAACACCGCCCGCCAGCGTGCAACCGTGGGCCTCGTCCACGATCACGAATTCGGGGCATTTGCGGATGAAGTCCTCGGCGTGACGAGGGGTCTTGATAAAATCGGTGGAGACGACAGTAAAGCGATGGCGGTCGAAGACAGACTCATCACGACGGCTGATCTCGTTCTCCAGGCGCTGGATGGTACTGCTCAAAATCAGCTCGGCCTCGATGTGAAATTTTTCGGCCAGCTCGCGTTGCCATTGCTCGGCCAAGTGCGGTGGGCAAAGCACAGCCATCCGTCGGATCTCGCCCCGATCCAGAAGTTCGCGGGCGATCAGGCATGCTTCGATTGTCTTGCCAATTCCCACGTCGTCGGCGATCAGCAGTCTCACCGGGTCGAGCTTGAGCGCCATCATGAGTGGCACGAGCTGATAAGGTCGAGGCTCCACGACGATGCGGCCGAAGCTACGGAAGGGTCCCGCGGCAGCGCGGGTCGAGAGGCGCGCCGCGTCCCGCAGGAGCTGTCCCGAGGTGAAATCGCCCACGTCCGCTTCGCTTGGAAGCCGGAACGTTGCAGACGAAACTGGCTCTACCACCGGGAGGACACCAGTGATCTCCTCGTCGAGCCCGCCGACGGGGCGGAGGAGCAGGAGGTCGTCCGTAGAGTCGGGCAGAACGACCCACTCACGGCCGCGGGCATGGACCAGGGTTCCGGGTTTGGATAGTGACGCGGTACTCATGTGCGAGGGACTCCGAAGATATCTGGGTGACGAAGGAAGATCGCGAGCCAGTCAGCCTTATGGTGGAAACGTATAACGATGTAGCCCATCTCTTTCAAGGCCTGCGTCGTGCCGTCGTCATCACGAATCTTATCGGCCCCATCGTGCGGTGGCCCGTCGATGTAGATTGCCGCGTTGTGCTCGCGGTAAAAGAAATCAGGTTGGCTGAAATAGCCGGGAATTTTGTACTGCCCATCGGTCGGCGGCCGGAGCATGAGCTCGTCCACCATGTCGAGCCAACGCTTCTCGAGCTGGCTGTCGCAGCGTTTGCGCAGTGCGATCATGCGCTCCGCACGAGAGCCTGCACCTCCTGCCGGGCGGCACTCGGCGCGCGATAGTTCGGACATTAGATCCCGGATGAGCGCACGATCGAGATCTTTGTGATCCGGCTGGTTGCCGTAGTCGAGGAGACACTCGTAGCATGCTCTGCCGCAGTGGCTTGCTCCGCGATCTTCCAAGGCGTCAGGATCGTAGTGGCAGATCACAAGCGCCCGGCGCGCAAGAACGGGCAGCACCGCCGGATCCTCAACAAGCTGCCGAAGCACTCCCGCGCCACCTTCCGACGCCTCGTAAAAGAGGATCTCTTGGCGGTCCTGGGCCGACGGCATGGGCTCGCATGAGAGCTCTCGTGGCTCCAGCTGAAAGTTCTGCTGAATCGCCTGCTTGAACGCGGCTTGAAGACCGGCCATTTCGGGGCCGGACCGAGGCGGCTCGAAACGCATCACCAGAGCGTTCTTGGCATCCTTCACGTAAGGCACCACCCGTTGTAACCGCGATTGTGCCGTGGCGTCGTCCTGGTCTTCTTCGTCTGCCTGATTGCGCGACCAGTAACCACGTTCAAGGTCGAGGTTGAAACCAGGAGGTTGCGTCCCGCGCTGTCTTGCCCAGCCCAAGTTGATGCGGTAGAGGTCGGTTGAGTCGCCGTAGCTGAGTCTCAGGGCAAGAGTGCCGTCGCAAAACACCTCCGCATCCTTTCGGTCCAGCTTGCCGCCAATCTCCGGGAACCGGTAGGACGAAACGAGCTTGTAGCCAAAGCGCTGCCGCTCCTCCTCGTCGCAGGTGATGCGCTGGGCGAGCTTCAGACTCACGTTTTGGAGTTGGATGAGATTCTCGATGCGTGCTGTTCCGTCAAGAGCCACACCGCAGCGGTCACACAACTCGGACAGGTTGATACCCTGCTCCATGTGCGCGTAGCCGCATTTCGGACAGCGCTTCATCGTCGCTGTCACGAGCTCGTGCGTGGCCTCGATGTCGTCCGATCCGAAATCCAAGTTGACCTTGTACACGCGGTAGCGGGCGCCTTCGTGATACACCAGGGCGCGCGGGCCGAATTCGGAGATGGCGAGAAATCGTGGACGGGAGACGAACTCATCGTGCCCCTTCCGTTGCCGTCGCCCGGGCACATAGGCCGACAGTGGGAGCCGCGGGAAGTTGTAGCCGGGAAGGAAGCCCTCCGAAGCGAAGTAGCGGTAAGAGTAGAAGTCGCCCTCGTAAATGCCCTCGGCTTCGGTGAGCAATCGGATCTGGCTTTCCGCCTGCGCCCGCAAACGACGCGAGTGGTTGCGCTCGATCTCGGGCCTGGCGTGATCGCCGATGATCCTGTGGTGCAGTTCGCGCTGGCGCACGGCGGAACGATACAGGCTTCGCCAGCGTTCGCAGGCGGAATCAAAGCTGCGTTCAACCTGATTGAGAACCTCTGCTCCCCAGTTCTCGTCGAACCATACCGTCGTTTCGAGCTCGCCGCGTATACCCGCGATTAACTGATTCGCCTTCGCAAGCGCTGCTGCGTGGTGGGCCGGGTTGTGTAACTCCTGCCTCAGAACATCCTTGACGGGCAAGGGGAGCTTGCCGTCGGACGAAGTAAGGTCCAGAACTGTTGTGAGTGTCCTACCGAGATCCGGCTTGGCGACCTCCATCCAGATCGCGTTGAGGTGCGACCGGATCAGATCGCGATTGCGCAGATCGATTGGCGGCGGGGCCACTGAGCCCGCCACCATTTTGCTCGGTTCCCGGTAAAAGTACTGATCGTGGGGGCTACGACCCGCACAGTAAGTAAAGACAAGCGCCGGCTGTCCGCCACGACCCGCACGACCGCTGCGCTGAGCGTAGTTGGCCGGCGTCGGTGGGACATTGCGAAGGTTGACGAGATTCAACTGGGCAATGTCGACACCCAGTTCCATCGTCGGCGAACAGAATAGTAGCGGTAGATCGCCGGTTCGAAACCGATCTTCCCGCTCCTGCCGATCCTCGGAGGCGACCTGTGCCGTGTGCTCGCGGGCTTCAAGCACGCACTTGAGGTCCACGAAGTGTCGGTAGCATTCGACAAAGTAGCGGTTGACCTCCGGCGGGATTTCTCCGGCCTCGAGCAACCGCGTGCGGTCGATCGGGCGGATCTCGCCATCGCCAGGAAGCCAGCGGAGCGCGTCTGCGTTCATTTGGTATCCTGGATCGTCGTTATCACGGCCGCTGCGGACCTGCTCAACAATGCCATATCGCTTGAGGGCGAGGAATAGGAACCGAATGACTTCATCGACCTCGGGACGGCCGAGCCTGTGACCATCTGGAAGATGTGTTGCAAGAGAACGCTTGAGGTAGCGACCGTAGGAACCGTAAGATGAAATGAAGAAGCCATAGCGGTCTTGTTGGCGCTTGGACCGCGGGTAGGCCACTTCGGATTTTGTCAGCCCGCGGGCGTCCTCGAGATACCAGACTGTATCTTCGAGCAGGCGAGGCTTGGTCTGTTCCACGAGATCGAGCTGCCTCTGTGGATCTAGGACATCAACCTTCACCGCCAGGGAACGGCGCATCACATCCAAAAGCGTACGGAGAATCTCCTCCCGTGTCACGACTGGACACAAGCGGAGTGCTGTTGGGGTATCAATCAATTGCTCGGCTTCGCGGCCTTCCCGAACCGAGAACCCGGTATTCCAGAGCTCGGCCTCTCCGAGCAGCCCTTCGTTACCACTTAGTCCTTCATAATTGAATTTTAGGAGCCCGCAGTCCTCGAGATTGGGAGCGGTCACGCGCCATCCGCGCTGAAGATCCCGGTAGAGGAAGTAATCAATCACGCGGCGGAGAGCGTCATGCGTCGCATTCCTGGCGGGGCCGCGCACTTCGGAATCTGCCGCATAATCGTCGAATCGCAATTGCATCGCATCGAAGACACTTCGCGACAACTCGCCGTGAGTAAGACCAACAGGGCTTCTCTCTTGCGTTGCCTTGTGCAGTGCTGACCGCAGAAGGGCAACCTGAGCGAAGTCATTAAAGTGGCCCGCCTGCAGGGAAGCGTCCTGGCGGTTGTCTGTAAAGCTGAGGAGCTTGCGTGCCTCCGGCTTCAGGTCTCTATCTCCTTGCAGTTCGATAAGCGAGCGGACGGCCAGGATCGTGGTGGCGGTGCTTCGGTTGTCGACACCCAGCGTCGCCAGCTTGTTGCGCTCTGATCGCTGGCTCCTAGTGTAGGCCACGCCGCAAGATGGCTCCAGACAGAAGAGGAAGTTGCGACGGATGAGGGCAGCCGGCATTCCTTCACCCTCGCGAGAAATCCGCCCCGCAGCATCGACGAAGACAGATTCGGGAACATCGACCCGTGAGTCTGGACGAACGCGCTCTACGCCCTGAGAGGTCGTCTCCTTCATAAAGTCAGGCAGTCGCTCGAGGAAAGCTTGACCTTCCGTTCGCGGCCAGGGTGCGTCCTTAGAGACGTACAGGTAGGCATCACTGGTTCCGTCATCGATGCTTTCGCGGCGGTCCTCGCGTGGGAGCAAAATCTTTCCTTGCTCGTTGGAGACCACCGTCACGCGATAGTAGGCCGTGCCACAATGTCGACAGAAGACCAACGGAAAAAGCGGCTTGTCGGGTTCGCCTGGTTTGGCTGCTTTCTTCGCCATCTCGAGATGACGTGTATCCTCAGGCTCGAGCGTGGACCACACTGTATCCCCCCGGGTGAAGAACTGGTGCAGCCGAAAGGCGAAGATGGGGAAGCGGCTCGATTCACTGCGACGAAGATTTGCTCCGTGCAGGAGGAAGCGGCGCAGGACTGCTGGACATTGCTCGGGGTCAGTGCCGGTCAGGTCGGCGAGTTCCGACGCCGCACTCTTCTGGTTTTCGATTTCGTCGCCCTGAAGTCGGCGGGGTGCTTGGCGGATCAGGTTCTTGGTCCCTTCTTCCTCCTGAACCCCAAACGTGGACTCGATCCATGATGCCAGAGGATGGAGACGGAACTCGTCGTACTTCTCTGGGGGGGCGGCGTCAGACGTGACGGCAGCCCGGATCGTCTCGATCACCCGGTTGTCTGTGAGATCGACCTCAGGCGTCGAGCGCTCCAATGTCTCGCCGATGACTTGCTCCGGTCCAAATTTCACTCCGAAAAGCGATTGAGCTACTTTCGCGACCTCGCGTCGTTGGTCGTCCGTGGATCGGCCACTGGCCATCGTCGCCGATGTTCCGATGCAAATGATGTCGTGACCACCGAAGGCCTGCCGGCATCGCCGGATCAGGAGCGCCACGTCCGCCCCTTGGCGTCCCCGATAAGTGTGGAGTTCATCAAAGACGAGAAAGCGCAGACCTTGCGCGGCCCGAACCAGTTCGCGATCCTCGGTTCGCGTGAGCAGAAGCTCGAGCATCATGTAGTTCGTGAGTAGAACGTCCGGCGGATTGCTCCTGATCGATTCGCGGGCGTCGCCTTTTTCCTGCCCTGTGTACTTGGCGAAGCGAACTGGAGACTGACCCTCAGGATATCCCTTCTCGAGAAACTTTTTGAGTTCTTCCTCCTGACTATTCGCCAATGCATTCATCGGGTACACCACGATGGCTTGAATGCCACGTCCCGAACCGTTGCGGAGGACATGGTCCACGATCGGCACGATGTAGGTAAGGCTCTTTCCGGACCCCGTACCGCTGGTCAGGACATAAGACTTCCCCTCTTTGGCCTTGACGATCGCCGAGCGCTGGTGTTCATGAAGGATAAGTTTTGCGCCACTATGATCGGAGTCGGATTTGTTGATACGGAAGATGCGGGCACACTCGGTATGCAGAACACCCTGCCCCACCAAATCATCGATGGTCCCGCTGGGGAGAAACGTCGGATTGAGCTGGAGAAGCGGCTCAGGCCAGAACGCCCCTGCATTTAGGGCGTTGTCGACATGCTGGTTAATCCGGGGGTCCCGAATCTTGATGAAGCTCCGCGTATAGCTTTGATAGTCGGCAACCAGCCGCGATCTGAGATCAAAGACGTCCATCCAATTGCTCCTGACTATGCCGTTCTGGATTAAATCTCTACAATGAAACGTCGACGGTGTGAATCGAAAGCCCTTGTGGCGCGCGCTGCTTGCCGCATACGATCGACAGGTTGGTTGGGGATTAAGCTGTCGTTATTCATTGCCACGCCTTCATCACTTCTTTCGCAGCACTCTTGAAGGCGGTGAAGTAGATCTCGTACCGACGCTGTGTTGGTGAGGAGCGAAACACGGTCCGCAAGAAGGGGCCAGGGCGGCGACGGGGGTGAGGCAGTGTAGATACCCCCGGCACCTTCTCTCGGAACACGCGAAGTGAGTGGTCGCTCTGATGAGCAATGGCATTGCGTATCCAAACCGCCTGTTGGATGTGGGTTTGGTTGGGCTCACTTATTTGACTGAGTGGCCGACCTTGATTCACAAGCAGGGAAGCCATCGCAATCCCCTGCTTGAGCGATGGGAGGGAGATATAGTCTTTGTCAGGGTAAAGCAACAAACGGCGTAGGGCAGCACGTGATTGAAACTCCACGTGACGGTAGTTCGTCCGACTGCGGCTTTCGCGACCACATGAGGCTTCGATTATACTGTCCTCCATGAAGGACTGCCACCTGGCGCATACAGAGAGGAAAGCAGACGTGTAAAGCAACTCTGCGTCGGTGACCGAGACCTCGCGGTTAACGAGATGCTTCTCGAGTCTTTCGACGCAACCGGCCAAGCGATCAATGTGCCGTTGGAATGACTCCGAGAGTGCTTCAATGGGCTGCAAGGTGGAGTTCCTTCGCCAGAAATACATGGCGCAGATCTCGGCGTACCTTGTCACCGGTCGAACGCTCAACTGCGTCTTGGATTTTCGTCGGTAGGGTCTTCGCACGAATCCTGTCGCTGACTTTCACAAGGTTCTGATCCAATGATGACGGCAGTTTGGCTTTTGGCGTGCCCTTGGTCAATGGCGACCCAATGCCATACATGTGGTCGTAGACCACGCCAAACAACGAGTAGAAGAGGGCGGGTCTGGAGAAACTGGTGTCAGCTAAGATACTTCCAGCAGCGGAGTTGATACTATCAAGAGTCGTCCGGAAGCGTTGCTGAAGAATGTCGGCATGCGGCAACCCACTATCATACTCCCGGTAGTAATCAGAAATCGCCTTTTGTTTCTTCGCTGTGATGCCGTGCAGGATGGTAAGAAGATACTCAGAAACGGCTTCCGCTTCCTCCATGCGCGCGATGGCGTCGTCGCTGAATAGTCGCCAGCGTCGCCACGTGTCAAGGTGCTGGAACCCCAACTCATACACCAGGCTCTTGAAGAAGCCGTGGTATTCCGCATTGCGAATCTCCTGCTGCGTGAGACGCAGTCCTGTGGAGTTCAAACGCGCAAAGATTCTGAAGACAACATCATCGCCCACCGATGATGGGAATACATGTGTGCTCAATTCATAGTCAAGGATGTCGTGTTTCACTGAGTCCGGGAACTGTTTGAAGCGCTTGCCCGCAATGGACTCATTGTGGTCCTGACGTACCATGAAGTCATCCTTTGCTGCGTCATAGTCCGGTAGCGCAGAGGAATCGAGAAATGAGATCAGCGTGCGGAGGCGTTGTTGTCCATCAACAACTTCCATAGTCATCTTGAGGCTCTTCAGGTCTTGAACTTGACGTAGAAAGATGATGGGAATGGGATACCCTCTCACAATACTATCAATGAACTGGGACTTTGCCGGCGGCTTCCAGACCTCCCTACGCTGGAAGATCGGTTTGAGCTCGAGTATTCCCGAGCGCTGCCAGTCGAGGAACTGAGCTATCGTGAATACGGTTTTGGTGGGGCGCAGGCTTGCCATGTTAGGTTTCCTCTCATGTGTTCGCGCTCTGGCAGTTGATAGCTATCTGTCTGCCCAACTTATAAATATAAGGTTTCCAGATACCCCCATCATCATAGTTTTCCCTCCTGATAAATCTCCGATGGAAAGCTTTTCCAAGCCCCCTTTAGTCAAAGGATTGGGGGCATTTCTGTCTTTAGCGTGCATCTTATATGGCTTCCGTCCAAACGTTTGCGATAATTCTCAAAGACAGTCACCCAGCCTGCACAGGTAACGCCCACCTCGGTTCAGTACATCCGTATCTGCTGCTAACGGATCGTGGACTTCACTTCTCTGTGATTTAGAAGCTCTTGCATCCGGCAGGTATTGGAGCCCTCCTATACGGAGTCGTTGCAAGACAACGGGACAATACGCGAACACTCACGTGCCTAATCATTCCGTCCTCCCGCACCTCTTCTGTACCGTTCAGTTCGTGGAATGGGATCGCATGTAAGGAAGCATCAAGCGCCAGCCCGTCGGAACAATCTCGGGGGCCGACCCGGGGGCGGCTGGCGACGAGTGAATTCTACTCCCCGAAGAGATTTCGATTCAAGCAGATTTCATCTCAAATGATGCGGGAGGGATCCTCTAGGAACTGGTACCGTTTGAGTTGCGCCGAATCGGGGGCAAGAAGATTCGTTATTCCAAGATCAACGCGGAGAATGCCTCGCCATCGCGCAGACATGTCCTAGGACGCGCCTGAAGGAATCTTGTGAAGTGAAGGGCCGCGGTGAACTCAGGGGCACCATTTTAGAGTAAAAAATTTGGTTACCATTTTGGTGCACACCTAGATCAAGAACGTCGCAATTGGTCACCCTCAGCAAAGGCGAGAAAACCTCACGGCAGGTGTATAAACATTGGTTAATCTCACATTGTCGCCATCGATCGCAGAAACCCTTTGCGCATCTGTTAACTTAAGGGTTGGAGGTTCGAGTCCGTTTTGTCATTCTTTTCTCTTCTTCTTGCGGTAAGGCTTGCGGCCGCCTGGCCGAATGGCATCTGGGCGTACTTGGAATTTACTTTGTTCAATTGGAACAACAAGCTGACCTCCTCTCTTTAATTTTTCCTCTTTTTGTTCCTTCCTCTTTTTCTTGCGCTTCCTTTCTGCGCGGGCCTGTATCTTCTTTGCTTTTTGGGGATTCCTTTTGCGCCACTTCTTGACACGACACTCGGAGCAGGTTTTTTTGTCGGCACGTACCAACCAATAGGCCTCCTTGCAGAAAGAGCATTGTCGAACGCGGGCGATGTCCACATGTCGGAGTGTTAATTGGAAATTTTCGTAAATACTCGAGCTCAGCCTTATCCGATTCCGACCCCTCTTGTTGAGCCAGTTGGAACTGGAAAAAGGTCCGTCAATGCATCTCCTTCTGAGTTCTTCTTGGGTCTCATATGGTCCGACGTAGTCCAGCAGAGTCCTCATCGATAGCGAGTGTTTAATGGCGTGACGCTTTTCCTTGAATCTGCGGAGAGCCCGAAATGCCCAGTCGAGTGTTCCTGGGAAAGCAAAGTGAAATGCTTTTCTGAATTTAGATTGACCACGTGCTTGGGACAACTCGAGCAGATCCTCTCGGATCCCTGCGAAGAAAAGGTAAAACTCTAGTGTCCCAACTGGGTCGCCTAGAATAATCAATGGTGAGCGGCTGAACTTTGGGCCAGCACTTTTGATGGTGGACTCAAATTTCGTCAATAAAACCTCAGGCGGCAGATCAAACCAGCCTTTGAGATCCTTCATCTTCCAAAGGTCTCCAGCCCACTTCGCCTGATCGATAAACCACTCCATGTTCTGATTCCAGAAACGGATCTCGCCGGTTTTTTCTTCCCGACCGCGTGCAGCAGGAATTTTTGACTTAAGGGGTGCCTTCATCGGACACTCGTGACCGTTAGCGTGGGAGTTCGACTGTGAATGTCGCTTAGTATTTACTCCAAAGCCAACTGAAAAGCCAGAGGCTCAGATCGAACGGTGAGTATCAAAGTCGCGAAAATAGTCTGGGAGTTTTCACAGCACAGGGGTAACGCCTTGGTCCTACTGTTGGCGATCGCCGACCATGCTCATGACGACGGAACAGGCGCGTGGCCCAGTGAGTCTCGGTTAGCCAAAATGACTCGATTGAGCAAACGCACTGTTCGGCGCCTTCTTCGCGTACTCGAGAGGTCCGGGGAGATTTCGACCCTTGTTGGCCGCGGCCGAGGGGGGACAAACTTATATGCCGTCACCCTAATCGGACGTGACGAGATGGCCCCCCAGGACGGACGCCCTCAGACGGTCCCACGGACAACAGGAGTCGCCCCGAGGACACCGGTGTCCTCCCCCCTGGGGACAAGGGTGTCCGCCGAACCATCAGTGGAAATATTAAAACAACCCCCAAGAACCAGAAATAAACCGCGAAAGAACGATTTCGTGCCCCCCGAGGACGACGATGTCTGGTTTGAGATGAGCGATAGGGGACTGGGGCCTACCGAGGCCGAGGAGCAGGCGGCTGCGTTCATAGACCACCATGAGACCCGCGGCTGGATCCTGCGTGGAGGGACCCGGATGGTTGACTGGAAAGCGGCCGTCGGCACCTGGATACGTTACATGAAGCAATTCTCATCCGGAGGCAACAATGGAACAGGAAAACAAACAGCAAGTCCTGCTCAACAGCGAGCCCAACGAACCGACGAAGCCAGCCGGCGATTTCTCGAGCGTACTCACCCGGTGGATGAATCTCTGGAGCCACGCGCTGGACCGGGAACTGAACGAGAAGAAACTCGCCGCCTACGCGCTCATGTTGAACCACATTCACCCCACTGAGCTCGATCGCGCGTGCAAGGATCTCTCACCGATCACGACGTTTCCCGCGCCGGGAGATATTAACCGCGCCTGGTTGGAACCGCACGCGAAGGCGGCGTTGGACAGCGTGTTCAAGTTCATCTCCGAATGGGGAACTAATCCGGTGCGCCGCATCAAGGCAAGACTACAACCATTTGGTGAAACGGATCCCCGCGGCAAGGAGGGCATCACCCTTGACTACGAACTCCCTCCCGCCTTTGATCCAGTCACGGCCGCTGCCATCCTGAGTGCCGGCGGCCTCGATGCCATCGCACGATCCCAGGAAACGGAAAAATCGTTCTACTTCACGCAGTCCCACTGGGTTAAGAACTACATCCAAGCTGCGACCGAGTCGGCACGTAAAAGTCGCTTGGAAGGTGAACGTCTTTGACTTCATTTCATCTTGTGGTTTTTCAGAAATGGAATCGGGGTGTCAAACTCAGTAGTCCATTAAGCATCACGAGGAGCAGGGCTGAGGCGACCTGAACGGGGATGAAGTCCGCGATTGGCCCTTGGAGGCTTGGCTCTGGCCAAGTTTTTGGGTGTGGTGACAACTGAAATCAAGAAATTCTACTGACGACATGGAGAAGCACCAAGTGGAAGGCAGGTGCGATACATCTGCAAGAACGAACATATCGAAGTTTGTAGAGCAATCCTTCGGAGCCATAGGCTGAGAAATCAATTCAGATTTTCCTCCAGATCGTAAGCTTCGTTGCTCAATTAAATCGAGGTGAAAACATCAATGATCGAAAAGCGGCTTATCAATATTCGTGAGCTTTCTGAATGGACTGGGTTTACGGAGGGGACTCTTTACCAGTGGGCGCACATGGGCAAGATTCCTTGCGTGAGGCCAAACGGTTCAAGAAGATGCTTGAGGTTTGACGTGATCGCTATCGAAGAGTGGATTCAAACCAACTCCAGTGAAGCATCGGTCGCTGGAGAAAAAAGCTTGACACGCCCAACGGGTGATGTAACATAATGTTACAATGACTGGCGACACTCTCAGGCGGCTCAGGAACTCCCTCGACATGACGCAGGAAGCATTTGCTCGATGCGCCCATGTTCACAGGGTCACGCTGGCTCGATGGGAAGCGGAGTTGGTGCCGATTCCTCCAATTGTTGAGTGGGCCTTCAATCTGCTTCGGGAGAATCGTCAGCTCAAACAAAAACTTAAGCAGAAAGGAGCAAAGAAATCCTATGGGCGTATTCAGAAAAAAGGGTAGTCCATACTGGTGGATCAACTGGTGGGACCCCTCGAAGAAAAAACAGTTCTTTGAATCAACAGGAATTCAACTGGGAAAGCCTAAACGGGAAGCCAAGGAGGTGCTCAAGCAGCGCGAAGGTGCCACCGCCAACGGATTGAATGTATCACCCAAACAAATGAAATTTGAAGACGCGGTTGAAATCTTCAAACAAGAATATGTCCCCCGGAAGAGTGTGGGAACCCAACGATTCTACAAGTACAACCTCCCCACCCTGAAGGGACATTTTGGGGCCATGAAGCTTGGAAAAATAACTGTTCAGGATGTTGAGACCTATCGAACCCAACGTCAACAGGCGTCGCCCAAGCATGATTCTGAGGGCAAGACAAGGATTAAGAACGCGACCATCAACCGAGAAATTGCCGCACTGGGCAAGTTGTTTACTTTTGCCTGGAAGAAGGAATGGGTGATCAAAAACCCCGTGCGGATGTTAGAGCCGCGTTTATTGCCCGAAGAGGAGCAGCGCCGGGAAGCTCACTATATGGACTTCGTTGAACAGGGAAAAATCTGCGCCAAGGCCCCGGAGTTCTTGCGTGACATCGTGGAGCTTGTTCTGAATACCGGGGTGCGTTACCAAAAGGAACTGCTACCACTGCGTTGGGAGAACGTGGACCTGAATCTCGGGGTTATCGGGATTGTGGCTTCCAAAACAAGAGCAGGCATCAGAGAGATCCCTCTCAATGATGCCGCCATTGCAATCCTGAAGCGCAGGAAGGCTGATTCTGCCTCCGAATGGGTATTTCCTTCATCCGTCGAGCCAGGGAAGCATCTGAGTGCTCCCAGGAAGGCGTGGGTGAAAACCCTCAAGGATGCCAGGGTGGCATATTTCCCCATCTACAATCTGCGCCACACCCACAGGACCCGGGCCAAACTGGTGGGAATGAATGTTGAGGTGATGCAAGAGGTGATGGGGCACTCTGATCCGTCGATGGCGAAGCGATATTCGTTGCAGAGAATTGATTTTCAACGAGCCGAGTTGAACAAGCTTTGTGCGAGCCCCGCCGTTACCGCATCCGAGGACAATCTCACGCTAGAGGAACTGGTTCAGTAGGTTTACATGACAATTTACATGTCAAAATGGAATGGTGGGAAGGAAGCTGAGTTGGGGAGAACGGGGAAGCCCATGAAAGGATTGAAGAAGATTGGTGGACCTGATGGGGCTCGAACCCACGACCTCATGACTGCCAGTCATGCGCTCTCCCAAACTGAGCTACAGGCCCACTCTCGCAGAGCGACCAGCATACTACTCGATGTAGGGAAGTTTTGCAAGAAGTGCGCGGGTCTTTCAGGGCGGGTCCGTTGTGGAGCGATGAACCAGGGCTTGAATAAAGTCTCGGGTGCCGCAGGCATGCGCTCTTTGCATGCCTGCGAATGATGATTATTCAGGCCTCCGCCCGAGGCCCTTTCGCGGGTACCGCAGGCGTCCGGAACATCTGGTGTATGGTTACGGGAGACGCGTTTCCACGCGCAGGCATACAAAGAGCGCCTGCCTGCGGCACCCGGGGTTTCCGGGGACCCCTACACGGGGCATTCCGCATGCTCGCTTGTTCGCAGGCATACAAAGAGCGTATGCCTGCGGCATCCAAGGCCTGCCTCGGACCCACAAAGAACGTATACCTGCGGCACCCGGGGTTTTCTGGGACCCCCACCCGGGGCCTTCCACATGCTCGCTTGTTCGCAGGCATACAAAGAGCGTATGCCTGCGGCACCCACAAAGAACGCCTGGCTGCGGCACCCCGCGAACTCTCTGCGTCTACTGCGGCTCCGCGTTATATTGTTCAAGGAAATTCGATCCTGTCCGAAATCTACGAAAAATTTTGGCGGGCAGTTGAAAATTCTGCGGAACCTCAGCCGGGTTTTTTCGTCTAAGTGGATGAATCTCCCCGGAGGTTGACGCGAATGGACCATCTTCTGGCCGACGTTCGGTATGCCGTCCGTGTGCTTCTGAAGGATCCGCTGTTCACCGCCCTGGCGGTACTGACCCTGGCACTCGGCATTGGCGCGAATACCGCCATCTTCACTCTGCTGGACCAGGTTTTGCTCCGGCTCTTGCCTGTAAAGAATCCGCAACACCTGATGCTGCTCACCATGCGCGGCCGCCATTACGGCAACAACTGGGGCGGCAACGCGATCTCGTATCCGATGTACCGTGATTTTCAGGATCACAACGAGGTTTTTTCGGGCATGTTCTGCCGCTTCCCGACCCGGGTGAACCTCACCTTCGGAGGGCAGGCGGAGCGCGTGGAAGCGGAGCTGGTATCAGGTACCTATTTCAACGTGCTCGGGGTGACCACGGTCCTGGGACGTCCGTTTACGCCGGAAGACGATCGCCTCCCCAACGGGCACCCCCTGGTGATCCTGAGTTACAATTTTTGGAAACAGCGGTTTGGCGGCGATCCGGCGATCCTCGGAAAAACGGTGACGGTCAACAAGCACGATATGACCGTGATCGGAGTGGCGCAAGCCGGCTTTGATGGCGTGGAATTGGGCTATACGTCAAAGCTGTTCATTCCGGTCATGATGCAGCCACAAGTCTTGATCGTTCCCATGGAAATGCTCACGGACCGCCGCAGCCGTTGGGTAAATGCGTTCGGACGCCTGAAGCCGGGGGTGACGCAGAAACAGGCCAAAGCATCCCTGCAGCCGTTCATGCATTCGATGCTCGAAATGGAGGTGCGCGAGCCGGCCTTCAGCCGTGCCTCGACCTATGATCGGGAGCAATTTCTCAAATGCTGGATCGACGTGTTGTCCGGGTCGCAGGGCCGGTCCTATTTCCGCCAGGAGCTCTCGACGCCGCTGTGGGTGCTGATGGCCATCACCGGGGTCGTGCTGCTGATCGCTTGCGCCAACCTGGCAAACCTCTTGCTGGCCCGGGCGACCGGACGGCAAAAGGAAATTGCGGTGCGCTTGTCGGTGGGCGCGAGCCGGGGACGCATTGTTTCTCAACTCCTCGTGGAAACACTGTGTCTTTCCGCGGTCGGCGGTCTCGCCGGTCTCGCCCTGGCTTTTTGGGCTGACAGGGCGCTCATGGCGATCTATCTCCCGGCGGACTCCGGGGGATTAAGTATCTCAACGGTGCCTGATTTTCGAATTCTTCTGTTTACCTCGGCGGTGACCATATTGACCGCACTCCTTTTTGGTCTCGTGCCGGCCCTGAAGACGACGAAGCCGGATATCGGGAAGACCTTAAAGGATCAGGCGGGGTCCGTTGTGGGCGGCGGGCATGGGGGACTGCGCAAGACGCTGGTCGTCACCCAGGTCTCTCTTTCCCTCCTGCTTTTGATCGGCGCCGGCCTTTTCCTCCGCAGTCTGAATAATCTGAGCCGCCTGGGCCCGGGCTTTTCCGCGGAGCGGCTAGTGGGATTCAACATTGACCCGTCGCTTGGCGGTTACTCGGTCGAAGACCAGAAGATTTTTTATCAGCAGTTGACCGACAGCCTCAGTTCAATTCCAGGGGCTCAATCGGTGGGCCTGGCCTCGATGCGTATTCTTGAAAACAACGAATGGGACAGTGGAATGACAGTGGAAGGGTACACGCCCGGGAAACCCGATGATCATGCCCAGCCTTACATGAATCAGATCAGTCAGAACTATTTCGCGACCCTCGGCGTGCCCATCGTCGCGGGCCGCGATTTTACCGTCAAGGACAACCACGAAGTGAAATTCGGCCCCCAGCCCGAGGACTGGAGCCCGACCACAGTCATGATCAACCAGGAGTTTGCACGGCGCTATTTTCAAGGGCAAAATCCCGTCGGTCACCACCTCGGATTCGGGACCGATCCGGGGACGCGCACGGACATGGAAATCATCGGGGTGGTGAAGGATATCAAGTACACGAACCTGCGGGATGACATTCCGCCGCAGGCTTTCATTCCTTATTACGGGAGTCATTTCATGGGCAGCATGACCGTTTACCTGCGAACGGCCGTCGATCCGAATCAGTTAATGCCGACGGTGCGGGCGAAGGTGCGGGACCTCGATCAGAACCTGCCCATCTATGAGATGCGGTCGATGGAGGCCCAAGTCAACAACTCGCTCACCACCGAACGGATGATTGCGAGCCTGTCGACGGTGTTCGGTTTCCTGGCAACCCTGCTGGCGGTCATCGGACTTTACGGAGTGATGGCTTACACTGTATCCCAGCGACGGCGCGAAATCGGCATTCGGATGGCGCTGGGAGCCGAGCCCAGGAATGTGATCGGAATGGTGATGCGCGATGCGCTGTTGCTGGTCGCCATCGGTGTGGCCGTCGGCGTGCCCTTCTCGTTGGGTGTGATGCGGGCGGTCCAGAGCCAGCTCTTTGGACTGACGGCCCATGACCCCTCAACCCTGGCCCTGGCCACAGTTGGACTGGTGTTCGTCGCCTGCGTCGCGGGGTACCTTCCGGCTCTTCGCGCCAGCCGCCTCGATCCGATGGCCGCATTGCGGTATGAATAAGGCCGGGGTCAGGGGTCGAGAGAAGCAGGTATTAGATGGATGATAGGTGATAGAAGGGGATAGGGAAGGCAGTTTCCAGTTCGAAGTCCAAAGTCCAAAGTCCAAAGTTGGGAAAAAAAATGATTCGCGGGGTCAGACGATTTCGGGTGGTTCCGCAAGCCCGAGAGCGTCAGGGATGCCGAATCAACGAATCAGACCTGTCGAGGCCATTCAGGAAGTATCGCCACTCGCAGACTTGCGGAAACCGCATGTCTGGTGCCGCCTGCTTTTTTCACCTCTGCGGTGTAAGATCTCACCGGTTAGCGGCTGTTCCTAATAATTCATGAGGTGAATCTCTTATGGCCAAGGTACTGGTGCGGTACACGGATTACTTTGCCCAGACGATCCAGCGTATGCGGGAAGACGGACTGCTGCTGGTCACCCTGGGCGCGGACGGGAAACCCAATGTCATGACCATCGGGTGGGGAACGATTGGCTCCATCTGGTCGCGATCCGTTTTCATTGTGCTGGTGAGACCTTCGCGCCACACGTACAGCCGGCTGGAGGAGGTCCGGGATTTTACCGTCAATGTTCCTCCCCGGGAACTGTCGGCGGCGGTCAGCCATTGCGGGACTGTATCAGGACGGGATCACAACAAGTTCCAAGAAATGCATTTGACCCCGATGCCGAGCCGGGAGGTGCGCCCTCCCGTCATCAAGGAATGCCTGGTGCACTACGAGTGTCGGACCCTGCATCGGAATGATTTGGAGCCCGACGCGCTGGTCCAGGCGGTGCGCGAGGAGTTTTACACCACCGGCGATTTCCACCGCGTCTACTTTGGAGAGATTGTGTCCGCCTATGCCGACGAGGATGCCGGTCAACGCCTGAGCGCCACCCCGGTGGGAGTGATCAAACCTGCTCCATAACAGCAAACCCCCAACCAGCAAATTTGAAGGTTGGATCATTCCGTTGTTCATCGGGCCCGTGGAGTGCGGCCTTCGGGGCGCATTTCGGGGCCACGAAGAGAAAGCGGGGACGTGCCAGGCGGGCCGAATGGATGAAATCAGGGATAGAAAGCGGTACGGGGCGTTCCGCACTCCAAGCGGTTACCGCAGGGGAATTCCTTCACCCAGCTGTAGCATTCCCGGAAGCTCAATGGACCCGAAGTCCTTTTCGAGCACGACAGTCGTCTCCAGCGCCAGGGAGCCTTGACCCTTGATCGTGCCGGGCCGAATGGCCTTGATCCTCCCACCCTGGATTTGCAGGACAAACCCTTCCAAGGTGAACTCCGCCGTCAGGGTGAAGTCGATTTGGGTCAGTTTCGCTCCCTTGAAGAGTACTTCCACACAGGGGTGATGCTCCGACTTTACCGAGTGCTCCGCCAGGGACACCAGATAGGTATCCGCAGGAGGATATTTCCCCGGATCTGCAAACTCTTCGACCTCCCGATATTTCTTCCAGGCGGGGAGAAGAATGTCGAGGAGAGGCACGTCGAGTGTTTCGAGAATCTTCTTCGCGAGCACATCCGAGACGGCATCCCACTTGATCGCCTTCGACCCCTTGGCCAGCGCTTCTCGCAGGGCGGGCATGAACCGGCTGGACTCCACGGCAGTACGTGACGCCGGAGGCAGGGTGTTGTCGGGCAGCGCGAAGCAATCCCTTAGATTCATCTGATCTTCATTCATGGATCTTCTCGATTCTGGTGCATAGGGGGCCATGAGAAGTCGTTGATTGGTCCCCGGCCGGGTGCACCACGCGGAACTGCCAGCTGCTGGAAGCGATCGGAGTATCGGGCCCCTGCGGCCACTGTCGGCCCGCATCTCTTTCAACGCGAAGGCTCAGCTTCTGCATCTGTATCCACCGGTAGGCAGAAAAAGTTCCCGCGCCGGCCAGAAGCACAGCACCCAGGATGGCTCCGATGATACCCCATGCAGGGATTTGAGCCGGTGCGATCACCACCTGAATAGGATCGCTCGTGTAAAAATGCTCATGGACGCTCCCGCCGCCCGGCAATGGCTCGTGGATGGTGCGCACCGTGACCCATGCCGAGTATTGATTGCCCTGGCGATAGGAATGCTGCGCGTTGGGGGAGTCTGACGCTTCGACCGGTGTGCCGTCTCCAAAGTGAAAATTGTAGACTGCTCTGCCAGCTTGGGTGGACGGGGTCACGACCGCATGGAATTGAATGGGCTCGTTCTCCCTGGGATGGCTCGGTGTGGAGAGCAAGGTGACATCGAGGCGCGCGACGTGCACGGGATACTCGACCCGGTTGCTGATGACTTGCCTGTGGCCGAGCGTGGCCGTAGCGAACACCACATAGTCGCCATCGTCGGCGTACTGGTGGGTTACTTCGGGCACATCCAGTTCGCCGGTGCGCTCGCCTTCGCCGAAGGTGAATTGAAATGTCGCGCCGGGAAACGGGGGAATGAGTTCAACATTGAAGGTCACCGCCTCCCCCGGCAGGGCGTTTGTCGGGTTGGGTCGCAAAATGAGGGAGTGAATGATCTGCTTGCTCACCTCGAAACTCACGCTTGTCCCAAGCCGCACCTGCGTGCCTGCTTGCGGATATTGTGACACCACCACCCCGGTTTCTTCCTCCGAATCCACCTCTCTGATCTCGGAGTCACTCGGCTGCAACCCGGCATTCTGCAACCGTTGCAGGGCTTCTTCCTTTCTTTCCTGCACCAGGTTTGGGACCTCTACGGTCGGTACAGCGGGCTTGGCAGCAGCGATAGCCACCTGGACGGGGGTGCCCCTTTGAACCAGGGTTTCAGGTTGTGGCCGCTGGTCGAAAATGGTGCCCGGCCGCGCCTGGTCCGTTATGATCTCTTTAGCTCCCCCATACTGCAAGCTGCGCTGTGCTAATACTGCCTTGGCCGCCACCGGTGTCATTGAGTGAAGATTGGGAACGCGCACCAAGTTGCTGTCCGGACGTTTCTCGGGTGGTCCCTTCGTCCCTGACGGTGATTCAGGCTCACCCGGTGGCGGTTTCTCCGGTTGCTTTCCAGGGCGGGGTTTGGATGATTGTTTCGGCGGTGGAGGCGTGAGGTTGGGCCCGCGAGCGACCCAGACCGCCACCGCGCTGTCCATCGGCGCACTCTCAGGGGGTTGCGGCCGTTGTCTCGCCACTCGTTCGGGCGAGGCGTCATAGTTGCCGAAATAAACTTCGCCCATCACGAGATGAGCCCTACGGAGAATCGCTGCCGCTTCATCGACCGTACGGCCTCGTAGGTCCGGGACCGGGGTCGTCGGCGGCGCGTGAGGTGACCCGCGAGCGATCCAGACTGACACGGCGCTGCCCGCCGGGGCATTTTCGCCGGACGGCGGCTGTTGTTTCGCCACTTGACCGGCCGGGGCATCGTAACTCCCGTATTGGATTTCACCCAGCACAAGGTGCGCCTGCCGCAAGGTCTTCCGCGCCCCATCGGGCGTTTGACCCCGTAGATTAGGTACCGGGGTGGACAGTTGCCCGGGAGGGGGCTCGCGAGCCACCCAAACTGCCACGGCGCTGCCTGTCGGCGCAATTTCGCGGGGCGGAGGATATTGTCTTGCCACCTGGCCGGCCGGGACGCCGTAGATTCCATAGGTGACCTCTCCCAGAACAAGATGAGCGCGGCGCAGGGTCGCCATGGCCTGCTTTGGTGTTTGGCCCCGCAGGTCCGGGACTACAGCGGTGGTCTGGGCTGTAGCGAGGTTCGCGACTTTCTGCTTTTGCGGCGCGACTTCCAACTTCTCGATGGAATCCTTCGACTTCGCTTGTTTCTGCTGCGGGGGAGCGCCTTCAATGACGCCGCTAAGAAATAAAATGAAAAGGAGGACCAAGCCGATGAATCCGAAACCGATCCATAGTCCGGCCTGACCGGCATGGATAGAAAGACCCCTTCGCTTCGTTTCGGAAGAGATTCTTGCCCTCATCCCCATCTCTTTTCGTTGAAGTTCTTCCGTGATGTTTAGAAAACGAAATCGGGCGCCGAATCCTCGATATCTCGAATCCATTGCCGCTTTACCAACGACTGTACGCTCGCTGCATCAAGAGTGTCAAGAGTGCGAATCGCGCATTCGATTGCGGAATGCGGAGTTCGAATTGCGAAATTGAAGAACGGAGTCGATGGACTCATAGGGATGAGGAATTATGGGGACGAGTCGGATTTGTTCCCGAAGCGATTCGTTTGGAAAGCCTTGGTTTGTCTGTTTTCCGGCGGATCACTGGATCTTGCTTCAAGCTGGGGAAAGGAACCATTCCTCTGCCGCCGCAGGTCAGGGAGACATCGGTTGCCGAGGTGTGAGGTGTGGCTGCGGGTTGGGACTGAAGAATCCCACGGGTGAGGCCAGGGTAATTTCGTCCTGCAGGAGCGCTGCAGTTTCGCCGACAGTATTGGATTCGATGGAGTGACAAACCCAGGGCAGGCTGACCGCGGACCTTCGAAGGAGACCACCCAAGGCATCGCTACAATCTGCGGGCAATCCTGCCTTCCGCTGTCCGGTTCTGGGATGATATGATTTCACTTTCGAACACTCTCTGATGGACACAGAACTGCGTCCCCTTCAACAAACTCTTGAGTTTCAATCAGAAGGTGGCGGTTCGGAAATGGCATGAAATATGCTGTTTTTCAGATTCGATACTGCCCGGAGTTTTGAGATTTCCGTGTCTCCGTTCGAGGAGCAGTGCTAGGGCGACGGAGGCCTCTGAATTACTGTAGAAGTGGACCTTCCCTCTTAGTTCATATTTCGTATTTCCTGGTCACTCGAAAGATTGTTGGACGGATGTTCCATACAGTCCCCTTTGGCATGAAGAGGAAAGATGAATAGTCTAGCGAACGATCTTCGCTTTGCTCTGCGGATGTTCCGGAAGAATCCGGGTTTCGCGCTGGTCGCGGTACTGACCCTGGCGCTCGGCATAGGGGCGAACACGGCCATTTTTACAGTCGTCAATTCGGTTCTCCTGCGTCCCCTGCCGTTCCGCGATGCGGGCCGACTCTTCCGGATCGCCAACGCACCCCCTTCGGCGCCCAACAGCTTGCAGAATATATCAGACCCGGAGCTCATCGCCCTCCAGCAGCAGACGCACTCATTCAGTGCAGTGGCGGCGTTCGACGGCGGAGTCAAGAGTCTCACTGGGGCGGGCGAACCGGTTGAAGTGAAGGCTACCGAGGTCACGGCGAATTTTTGGAGCACTGTGGGGGTCGAGGCGGAGCTGGGACGGACGTTTCTGCCGGAAGAGGGCAAGCCGGAAAAAGGTCGCGTAGTGGTGCTCAGCGACACGTTTTGGCGAAGCCGGTTTCACGCCGGGAAAGATGTCATCGGCAGAACCATCACCCTCGATGGGAAATCATATCTCGTCGTGGGGGTCATGCCGCCCACCTACACCTTCCCGGGGAATGATGAGCTTTGGGTGCCGGCCCTATTGGAGCCCGACAACACTCATATCGCGTTTCGCAGTGCCATTGGCAGACTCAAGGAGGGAATCCTTCCGAGTCAGGCGCAAGCCGAGTTGGACACCATCGCGCACCGCCTCAATTCTGACAACCCGATGGCGATTCGCGGTGACCTCATACGGATGCATCCGTTGCAGGAAACGATCGTAGGTGAAATCAGGCCTGCCCTGCGCATCCTGCTCGGCTCGGTGGCATTCCTGCTTCTCATTGCCTGCGTCAATGTCGCCAACTTACTGCTTGCCCGGGCCACGCGGCGTGAACAGGAGGTCGCGGTCCGTTATTCCCTGGGCGCCACCCGGACGAGGCTGATCCGGCAACTGCTCACCGAGAGTGCTGTTTTGTCGTTGGCAGGAGGCCTGTTGGGAATCGTCATGGCCATGTGGGGAGTTGCGGCACTCCAGTGGATGGCGCCGCCGCACAGTATTCCCCGTTTCGAAGAAATTCGAATGGATGCACAGGTCTTTGTGTTTACCCTGGGACTCTCCGCCGTCACGAGCTTTCTTTTTGGCCTGTGGCCTGCCATGCAGGTTTCCAGGATCCACCTGAGCGAGACACTGAAGCACGGTTTTGGCCGGCTTACTGCAAGGTCACAACTCATGCGAAATGTGCTGGTGGTGGGAGAAATCGGAATGGCCCTGATACTGCTGATCGGAGCGGGTTTGCTCGTGAAGAGTTTTATCAAACTGCGTTCGGTCAATCCCGGGTTTCGGGCCAACAATGTGACCACGATGACCGTCCATCTTCCTCAGCAGTACCGCACGGCGGAGCAGATGAAGGCATTTCACGAGAAAGTGCTGGAACGACTTACTACCCAGCCCGGCGTGAGCTCAGCTGCCGTAGTCAACTGGTTGCCGATGGGGAGGGCGCTCATCATGGGCAGCTTCTCGGTCGAAGGGGTGCCGGATAGCGCCACCCAGTTTAACGTGAGCAAGCCGGCGGTGACGCCGGGGTATTTCCAGACCATGGGAATCCGGCTGCTCAAGGGGCGCGATTTCACCCCTGCCGATAACGAAAGGACTCCCGGTGTCATGATCGTCGGTCAGAGGACCGCAAGACGGGTGTGGCCCAATGAAGACCCGATCGGGAGACGCATTACCTTTGCCGACCACCCGGAGCCGGAAGACTGGTACACCGTGATCGGGGTCGTCGATGACGTGAAACAAGAAAATCTGAGTCAGGAAATGCCACCCGCCATCTATCAGCCCCTGGCCCAGGTTCAAGTGCCGTTCTTCCTGCAGTCCATCAATTATGTGGTGCGGTCAAGCGGGCCGGTTGCGGCCATCGCCGCTTCCATGCGGGCGGCGTTGCATGAAGTGGATGCCAATCAACCGATCTTTCAGATTGCCACCATGGAAGAATTGCTGACAGCCAACACCGCCGAGCCGCGGTTTTACTCGCGCCTGCTGGCGGCCTTCTCCGGCATCGCTCTCCTGCTTGCCGTGGTTGGAATCTATGGGGTCATGGCGTTCAGCGTGGTTCAGCGCACGAGGGAAATCGGCATTCGGGTGGTGCTCGGGGCAAATCGCGAGAACATCCTCGCAAGTGTGCTGGGACGGAGCGCCGCGCTCATCGCCGCAGGTCTTGTCTTTGGCATCTGCGGCGCCCTGGCGACAACCTGGCTCCTCACCTCATTTCTGTTTGAGGTTCAACCGACCGATGCGGGAACATTTGTTGTTACCTCTTTTTTGTTGGCGGCGGCAGCCATCCTGGCAAGCTATGTCCCCGCATCACGCGCGACTAAGATCAACCCCGTGGCCGCTTTAAGGTATGAGTAAAGCGGATGAGCAGGATTCAGGTGACAGGGAAGAGAGGTGACAGGTCTTGGGTGGTAGGTGAGTCATGGTTTCAGGATGTGAAGTTCCGTTGTCTGGAGCCCCTCCAAAATCCCTTGCTTTTTGCCCGGCTGGCGAGCATCCTTTTCATCATCAGATCTGATTTGATGGGGGCGATTACATGAGGAGGCCTGAGGCCACATCGTAGTTTTCAGAACTCACTGGCAAGTCGCAAGGAACTCTTGGTAAGTCGGGTGCGGCGGCGGACGTGAATCCCTTCACAAACCCAGGGGCCCTTTGATTTTGGGAGGTGGTTCAATCACCGCAGTTCACCCCGGCGCTGTCCCCCTTCTAGTCGACCCCAACTACAAACGAGAAGCCGGAGGAAATCTCAACCATGCAAGAATCCGAAGGACCATCCGTTCAAAAAAACCAGGCGGGATTTCGATTCGACGAAGAGATGCACCGCATGCTGATGGAAGGCGAGAGGCGAACGCCCGTCGCCATTTGGGAAGACCGACTTCGATTGCCGCAACCCGTGTTCCCGCAGTATCCGGAGAAACTCGGGGACGTGGAGCCGGATCCGAAGTACCTGCCGAAGGGGGAAAATCCATACCGGACCCGTGTCACGAGCCACATGGTTCATCGCGTGATGCGCGGCTGGTTGTATCCTTATCTGTGGTCACGCATTTTGCCGGGAGAGTACCACCCCATCATCGCCTATCTGTTTACCGAGTGGAAGTGCAACCTCGACTGCCATTACTGCTGGGCCTTCGACAACCGCATCAAGGGGATGACCGAGGATACCGCACGTCGATCCATCGACTGGCTCCATGAAACGGGGTGCCGCGTGCTGGCCCTGATGGGCGGCGAAGTCCTTCTGCGCCCGGAGTTCGTCCATAAGGTGGTCTACTACGGCGCGAAGAAGGGGTTCTTCGTCTACATCCCGACCAACGGCCGTCTCATGCGGAAGGAAGTCATCGATATGCTGGGAGATGCGGGTGTGGCGACAGTGAACCTGGCGGTTGATTCCTTTGAGGATCGAAAAGAACTTCCCAAGGCCCTGAAGCCCATTTGGCCCTCCTTCCAGCATCTGGTCAAGAAACAGTATGTGTACGGCTACAGTATGTTCTTTAACATCAACATCACCCGTATCAACCTCGACGACGTCAAGCATTTGACCGAGATTGCCCGTGATCACGGCATTGCGACCGACTACCACATCAATGAATCCCCGATGTTGGAGCAACCTCACTTCAAGCATCAAGACGGGAACAGCACGTTCATTACAGAAGCGGATTGGCCGAAGATCGACGGACTGATCGACTGGCTCGTCGAGAAGAACCGCTCCGGTTACAAGATGGTCAATTCGGTGCGGCGGTTGCAGGACATGAAGGCTTTCATGCGCGGAAAGGTGGAGCCATGGGACTGCCGGGCCGGCCACAATTCGCTAATCATCCGCACGGACGGCACGCTGGCGCCCTGTTTTCCGATGTACTCAGCCACATACAACTGGGGCACTGTCGGCAAGCACGGATTTGAAGGCAGACAGCTCAACGACATGAAGAAGAGCTGTCAAACCCATTGTTTTTCGACGTTGAATCACAACCTCGCTTACTGTTACAAAGCAAGCCGCGCGATCAAATGGGTGGCACGACAGGCCGCCCGCGGGTTCCGGGGAACAACTGGAAGCTTCGAGGAGTAGAGCTCAGGGGCCAAGTGACGGGTGTCAGGGGCAAGGGAGGACATGACACCTTACCCCCGTTTCTGCAGTCAACAGATCCGGCGAGGGCGTTTGCGATGGACTGAACTCTTTGATAGGGGTTGAGCTCGGCGCCTCTTGCGGTTCTTGCCCCTGTGAACCTATTGGCTAGAGTGTGATCCGGGTTCCCAAGACCTGCAGGAACTTTGCGAGCCACTCCGGATGGGCAGGCCAGGCGGGGGCAGTCACCAGATTGCCGTCGACATGGGCCTTGTCCATCGGGAGGTCGATGTAACGGCCGCCGGCTCGAGTGACGTCCGGTCCGACCGCCGGGTAGGCAGAGCAGCCCCTTCCCTCAAGCACGCCGGCTGCAGCAAGAATCTGTGCCGCGTGACAGATGGCCGCAATCGGTTTGCGGGCCTTTGCGAAGTGTTGAACAACTTTCAGGACTTCCGGATTCAACCGGACATACTCGGGGGCCCTTCCTCCTGGAATGACGAGCGCGTCGTAATCCTCAGCTTTCACCTCGGCGAAGGTGGCATTTAAAGTGAAGTTGTGTCCGGGTTTTTCGCTGTAAGTCTGGGCGCCGTCAAAATCATGCACGGCGGTTCGCACTTGCTCGCCTGCTTTCTTGCCGCCACAGATGGCGTGGACGGTATGTCCAACCGCCTGCAGTGCCTGAAAAGGCACCATGACTTCATAGTCTTCGACATAGTCTCCAACAATCATCAGGATCTTCTTTGCAGCCATAGGGACCTTCCTTTGAGTTTGAGAATGAAGAGATGTCCGCGCCCTGTGAGGCGCCGATCCCGGCATTTTGAACCTTCATTGTACCAGACGGTCCACCAGAGAAGGGAAGTGCAGGATTTGAATCACAACTCCGGCCACGAAGTCGTGAGGAAGACAGCATGATTGAGACGGTTTACTGTCGACCCTGTGTCCCTCCCCATTCCCGTTGCTGTAAGAAACCCATTGCCCTCGGTTGAAGTATGTTCGGATCGGTCGTCGCCGGTTCGAACCCCGTTCCAGTTTACAAACGTGTACAAAAAGTTGCAGAACCCCACGGCATTTCTCCCGTATCTACCACTAGGACGGCGGTGACGTCCTAACATCGGGACCTATAAAACAATTTAAGGCTGAGCTCGCTGAGGTGAGCTTGGCATCGAGGAGGGGTTATGCGACGGCTTCCCCTGGGTGTCCTTCTTCTCCTGCCATGTGTAGTGACTCTCTCTCTGGCGCAGAGATCCAATTACATGATGTCGTACGTCAGTCGTGGACTTGAACGCTATAACAAAGGAGACGTGACCGGGGCCATTGCGGACTACAATGTCGCCCTGATGATCGATCCGGGCTATTCGGAAACTTACAATAACCGTGGTCTCGCTTTCTATGCGAAGGGTGAGATCGAGGCAGCACTGGCGGACTATGGCAAAGCGATCGAACTCAATCCGGGGTTTGCCGCGGCATACAACAATCGGGGTATCGCCCGATACAGCCGGCATGATGTCGCGGGCGCCCTGGCCGATTACGATCAAGCGGTTGAGCTTAATCCCCAGTATTCGGCCGCATTCAATAATCGAGGTGTTCTTCAGTATGCCCAAGGGAACTTCGAAGCGGCGCTCTTAGACTTCAACAGAGCCGTTGGGTTGAATCCCAAGTCAGTGTCTGCATACACCAATCGGGCCGATACCCGAAAGACCCTGGGAGATTTTAAAGGGGCCTTGAATGACTATTCCCGAGCGATCAAACTCGATCACAATAACGCCATTACCTATGACCACCGAGGGGCTCTGCTGTGGAAGAAAGGAAATCTCGATGGGGCCCTGGTGGATTTTGAGAAGGCTATTGAATTGAATTCTCATTACGCTGAGGCCTATCAGAATCGGGGCGTCGTGGAACGGGAGAAGGGGCGGTTGGACGCCGCGATTGCCGACTTTAACCGGGCCATCGAATTAAAACCGGATTACGCCATCGCGTATGCCAGCCGCGGAATCGCCCTCTGGCTTCAAGGCAAGAAAATTGACGCGGATCGGGATTTTGCACAATCGGTTAAACTCGATGCGAATATGGGACCCTTCATTGAGGAAAAGACCAGAGAGTCGACTCCGCTGACGGCGACTGTGCGCAAATGAATTTTTGTGTGCTTGAAGGGCGCGATGGGTAAAGAGGTGTCTGCAGGAAGTCCATCCGCGCTGGGCTGAGACAATCCGGATGGACCTGTTCGGCGAGCCGAATCAGTGGATGATCCAATCTCTATTGGGTTTGACGAAGTTCAAGCCGATCAAGAACCTGCCGGGCCGTGATGTGGAAGGTCTGACCGAGGCGACACAAGCCTGAGAGCGGAACCCGTCGTAGGGGGCACACACCTGCAGCACAGTACCTAGTTTCAAATCACAGCCCATATCCACGCACAGACCCTTTCGACTCACGTTTTCCGTGAAGGCTTCCTCAACGAAGGATTTGCCATCCTTGTCCCGACCCTCAATGAACACGGGTTCGCGGAGAGGGACCCGCTGGTCATCGCGATAGATCTTCCAGCCCTCAAACCAGTCCAAGGACTCTCTGGCTTGACTTGGATCCGGTTTATCCCGTTTCATGTGCTCCCTCCTTCGATTGGATATGCCCTGCCGGCTCAAACCCGGGGAAGACGCGTTACTCCGAAGGAATTCCTGAACTCGGAACATCATTCTCACAAACGATCATGTCAAGATTGTTACGAGCCTTGCGGAATCCGCTCCGCCGGGCGGGGAGGATAATCGACACAGGTTCCCGGCGTGTTTTGGTTTTTTTCGGAGAGAATTTTTGGGTCCGCCTGTGACTGGGCTCACATTCGGCTGAAGGCCGCGTGTTAATCTCTGGAAGCGACGAGCGAGGTGAATTTTATGCCACAGAATGTGGGCCGGGCTCTCCCCGATCCAAGTCTCTTTGTCGTTGAACGACGCAAAGAATATCGCCTGGACATACGAATTCCTATTGTGATCTCCGGGATTGATTCCAAAAAACTCCAGCGGTTTGAAGTAAAGGCGGTCACCCGAAATGTCACCCGCTATGGGGCGTGTTTCGAGTTAGGCCGTGGACTGGTTCGAGAAGGATCGACGTTGACCCTGGCCCTGGGAAACAAGTTCGAGGCGAAATGCCGGGTGGCCTGGATCAACGAAGGCGCCAATAACTTAGAGGTTCTGGGTGTGGAGTTCGTTTCGGTCAAGGGACAGTGGGTTCTGTATGACAGTCAGTAATTGATTGGTTTCCCCTTCAGTCATCCCCTATGCGGCGAAGGTATCCTCCCCTTCGCCGCATTTTTTTTACCCGCAAAATCGAAAATACAGATGGGGAATTAGTCCAGGAGACGGTCAGAAATCGAATACCTCCAAACGATTGGTCCGAGATTTTCCGGGAGCGATTTTCAGTCCGGCGCTGGAGTTCTCGGACTCCCGTCGTCCCGGGTTGCAGTGCGATGACCGCGCCCGGTGGCCTGCTCGGACATCAACTGAAACTCTGAATCGTTGTGTGATGGGGGCACGAACCTCCATGGGGCAGGGTCAGGGAGTCATTTTTAGCTTGCAGAAAATGTGGGATGACCGTTAAAAGGTGTGGGGCAGATTCGGGGTCATCCCTGGGTTTACCCAGATCAGACCAGAACCGCGACTTGCCGCCCGACCGGATCTTTAGAAGCAGCAGCGGCTGGGAGGGAAGAATCCAAGGGAATGACCGGTCCAAATTTCGATTAAACTGCTAAACAATTTCATCAACTTAGCCGAAAAGTCATAGTGGATAGGGTGGTAGACAATTTCGCGGATTCTTCCTGGGTTGTCCCCGCCTTTGGCCCTCGGAGGAGATTCCTGTGCAAGTTATTGAGAGTTGGTAGACTCGCGTGGATCTGAGAACGGGAGGGGAATGCTCCCGGTCTCAGTCCCGGCGGCCCTCTTTTGGTCTGAGAGTGGAATCGTCATCGTTCAATTTTTCGAAACATTTAGAAAATACAATTTGTGCCTGGAAATTGGTGCTTCAGCACAGTTTGGAAGAACCGGGCGACCGGGTCTCGACGCGGCAGGGTGAGCAGTGAGATTCCATTTTCATGTCTTTCCAGAGGGTCAAAATTCAATGGCGATCAAACTGAATAACGAAGGGGTTCGAAGGGTTCCCCATGCAGGCAAGGCGCCCGCCGGGCGGGTGTCGCGTCTTCGCTTTGCGATGCTGCTGTTGTGTCTGAGTGTTGGATTGGGCCTGTGCTCCATATTGGTTGCCCAGCCACGAACCCAGTCTGCGACCGGCGCTTCCAAGGACGCTGCGATCGTCAACGTGCAGGGGCAGCGAGGAGGACGTCTGGTTGTGGGAACCACGGCGGCGCCCCGGTCCTTCAATTGGGTCATTGCGAACGACAGTGCCTCCCGGCAGGTGACCTATCAGCTGTTGGGCGATCTGATTCACCTCAATCGCGCGACGCAGCAGATTGAGCCCGCCCTAGCCAAGTCCTGGCAGATTTCCAAGGACGGGTTGGTCTACACCCTACGCTTGCGGGAAGGGGTCCGTTTCTCGGACGGTCATCCCTTTGATGCGGATGATGTGATCTTCACCTTCCAAGTCTACCTTGACCCCCAAGTGAACTCAACGCAACGGGCGCTCTTGACCATCAATGGGAATCCCTTGAAGGTGGAAAAACTGGGGCCGTTGGCGGTGCGCTTTACCTTTCCGCAAGCCCATGGGCCTGCCGAGCGGGCTTTCGATGTCATTGGGATCCTGCCTCGACACTTGCTCGAGGGCGCTTATCGTGAAGGGCGTTTTGAGAAGATGTGGACGCTGGCAGAGGACCCCAAGAACGTGGTCGGGTTAGGCCCTTTTCGTTTGCAGAAAATCATCCCGGGGCAGCGCGTGATCCTCGAACGCAATCCCTATTACTGGAAGGTCGATGCTCAAAAAAATCCGCTGCCTTATCTCGATGAGCTCCTTTTTGAGGTCCTGCCGGACCAAAACGCCGCGACCTTGCGGCTTCTCAGCGGCGATATCGACTTGCTCGACAAGGTGCTCCCCACCGACTATGAGTTTCTGAAGAAATCGGAGGGGGAGAAGGGGATCTCCCTGATCAATGCCGGGCCCAGCCTGCAATACCTTTTTCTCGGGTTCAATCTGAACAACAGTGTGAACGCGGCGACGCAGAAGCCCTATGTGGACCCGGAGAAGGAAGGCTGGTTTTCCAACCTCAATTTTCGCCGTGCCATCGCCTATGCCATCGATCGCGCCTCCATCATCAAGCTGGTGTATCACGGGACCGCGCACGAGATTTTTGCGCAGACCAGCCCCAGCAACAAGTTCTGGTTCAATCCGAAGATCATGCAGTACGACTTCAATCCCAGCCGGGCACGGGAACTGCTCTCTCAGGCGGGTTTCCGCGTGCGGCCCGGTGATGGGGCCCTGCTGTCTCCCTCCGGCGCCCGAGTTGAATTTACCCTGGTGACCAACGCTGACAACCGCGAGCGGACCCGGATCGCCAGCCTCATCCAGTCCGACCTGCAGCAGCTGGGAATCCAGGTGAAGTTTCAGGGGGTGGAGTTCAATGCCCTGGTTGGGAAGCTGACCCAAACCTTCGACTACGAAGCCGTCATCATGGAACTCGGAGGGGGAGATGACGATCCGGGGAGCGAAATGAACGTGTGGCTCTCGAGCGGGAATCTCCATGTCTGGCACGTCGGAGAAGACAAGCCGGCAACGACATGGGAAGCCCGGATCGACACCTTGATGAAACAGCAGATGACCACGGTCGCGCGACCAGTCCGCAAGCGGGCGTATGACGAGGTTCAGAAGATTATCTCTGAACAACTGCCGATCCTCCCCCTAGTCAGTCGCGATGTGGTGGTCGCAGCGAAAAAACAGATTGGTAATCTGCAGCCGGCAGTCATGGTCCCGTATGCCTTATGGAACTCCGAACAACTGTATCTCAAGCACTGAAATCGTCGACCCCCGAATCGTCTGTGGATGATCAGGAACTGATCCGGCGGTGCATGAACGGGGAGGAGTTGGCCTGGGAGTGTCTGGTCGAGAGGTACAAACGGTTGATATATTCCATTCCCATTAAGAATGGTTGTCAATCCAGCGATGCCGCCGACATTTTCCAGTCCGTCTGCCTGGATTTGCTTGAAAGCCTGGCCAGTTTGCGAGACTCCACCAAACTCAAGACCTGGCTGGTCACGGTGACGGTCCGCAAGTGCATCGATTTGCGGCAGAAGATGAGCCGCGAGGGGGTGACGCTTTCCGAGGGAGAGGCGGACCTCGTAGCGGACCACAGATCGGACATTTCCCGGATTTCCCTGGAAGTGGAGCAGGAGCAGGTGATTCGAGAGGCGTTGAAGAAGCTCCCGCTGCGCTGCGCCACCCTGATCCAGCACCTCTTTTTTGACGAGCCCCACCTTTCGTATTCTGAGATCGCCGTGCGGTTCGGGGTATCCAGCAACAGCATCGGGCCGGCACGCGACCGATGCCTCGAGAAGTTGAAGGATCTCCTCGAAGGAGCTCCCCCTTCGGCGGACGAACCGAACGGATCGAAGAAATGAACCCATGAAGATTTCCGGTGAACGCGCCATGCCTCTCTCTGACCTTTCTGCGCCGACCCTTTCCCCCGCGGAATGGGTTGAGAAAATCGCCCATTCAGAATCTCCCGAGGAGATCGCGGATCCGCTGGCGGGCTGGTCGAATCCGGTCGGTCTTTCTTTGGTCGAACACCTGACGCAGGAAGTGATCCGGTACAGTCGAAGGGATCCCAAGGCGACCATGCGTCTCGCCCAGGCCGCCCACGTCGTGGCCACTCGATTGGGAGATCCCAAGGCGATGGCCCTGGCCGAGCGCGCACTGGGAAACGCGGAACAAGTGGGTGGAAACAACAGGGCGGCAGCCGCGCACTACCGTAGCTCCATCCAAAGATTTGAAGCCCTGGGCGACGAGATCGAACTCGCGCGTACGCTGTCGTCCTCCGTGGGGGTCCTGGTGTACCTGGGAGAGTACGACCGGGGTCTCGAGGAGGCGGAACGGGCCAAGGAGATTTTTGAGCGTTACCAGGATGAAGCGCGGCTGGCGCGCCTGGAAGTCAATCGCGGCAATCTCTACCATCGACTCGATCGATTTCAGGAAGCGATCGCTTGTTACGATAGCGCTCTTGCCGTCCTGGAGCGAAGCGGCGACTATGAGGCCATTGCAGGGATTAAAAGCAACCAGGCCACCTGTCTCATCACATTGAACCGGTTCGAAGATGCGCTGAAGAGTTATCGTGAGGCCCGCGCCCTCTGCGAGGAGCATCAAATGCCCCTCCTGGTGGCACAGGCCGATTACAATATTTCCTACCTCTATTATCTCCGCGGCGAATATACCCGGGCGCTGGAAATGCTGTCGGCGGCCGCAATCTCGTTTCAGGAGCGCAACAATGTGCAGCACCTCGCGCTGTGCGACCTCGACCAGGCCGAGATCTATCTCGAATTGAATTTGTCGCGGGATGCCATCGAGCTGAGTGAGCGCGCGGCGGAGCGATTCCTCCAGATCGGGATGCGTTACGAACGCGCCAAGGCGATCACCATCTCGGCCACGGCGCGCACGCAGACGCAGGAGTTCTTCAAGGCCCTCGAAATGTTTGACCAGGCCCGATCCCTGTTTGCAGCAGAAAACAACCTCGTGTGGATGGCGATGGTGGATTTGTACAAGGCCACCATCTTTTATTCAACCGGCCGTCACTTTGAGGCTTTGAATCTCTGCCGGACCGCACTCCACCACTTCGAATCGCAACAGCTGGTGGGAAAGGCCGTTTTCACGGAAATTCTGATGGCCAAGATCTCGCTGGGACTCGGCGAGGCGCCCCAGGCCGAACTGCGTGCGCAGTCTGCGACCACCCATCTGGGCCAAGTCAATGCGCCCTGGCTGAATTATCAGGCCTACTACACCCTGGGACTGACCCAGGAAGCGGTGGGCGATGTCGCGGCGGCCGAGAAGAGCTACCTCCAGGCCATCGCCGTCCTCGAGACCATGCGCGGCAACATCATGGCCGACGAGCTGAAGATCATGTTCTTTAAAGACAAGCAGTCGGTTTATGAAAGGTTGGTGACACTCAGTCTGGACAACCCCAAGGGAGGAGGGGTGGCCGAGGCCTACGCGCTCGTGGAACGGGCCAAGTCGCGGGCCCTGGTGGATCTGCTCTCCTCGGGCGTGGCCCATGTTCGTCGCGCCAGAAATTCCAGCAGCGAAGTCATCGATCACCTCCATCAACTCCGCCAGGAGTTGAATTGGTTTTACAGCAAGGTCAATTTAGAAGAAGCCCAGGGGAAGGCGGGGAACGAAGTCAAGGTCACCGCCTTGCGGGAGTTGATCCAACAGCACGAATCTCAACTACTGAAGGTCCTCCGTCAGTTGCCCGCGGAAGACGAGGAATACGCCTCGTTACATTGTGCGGTCTCAGTCCGGACGGAGCGCATCCAGCAGTCGCTCACCGAGTCTCAGACGCTGATTGAGTACTTCCTGGTGCGGGACAAGGTGATCGCTTTTCTGTTGACACGGGAAGGGCTGAAGGTGATCTCCGGGTTAGGAGACGCTTCGGCGGTCAAGAATCAGCTCGATCTGCTGAAATACCAGTTCAGCAAATTCAACTTCGGATCGAGCTACGTCTCCAACCATCACGCCTACCTCCAGAAATCGATTGATACCCATCTCTCCGACCTTTATGAATCCTTGTTTGAACCATTGACTCCTGAACTGACAGGGCGAGATTTGATCTTTGTCCCCCACGAGTTCCTGCACTGTGTTCCATTCCATGCCCTCAAAAGAAGGGACGGCTACCTGATTGAGGACCACAGCATCTCCTACTCGCCCAGTGCGAGTGTTTTTAAGCTCTGCAGTGGCAAGCCCCCCTCCGGAAAGGCGTCTTCTCTCGTCATGGGAGTGCCCGACATCAAGATTCCTCACGTGTTGGATGAAGTCCGCGATGCCTCCGCGCTCTTGTCCAATTGCACCCTTCTCGTGGGAGCCGAAGCAACCGAGGAAAAACTCAAGTCCCTGGGGGGCGAGGCGTCCATTGTGCATATCGCCTCGCATGGCGTCTTCCGCAACGACAACCCGATGTTTTCATCGATCTATCTGGGCTCGTCTTCTCTGAGCCTGTTCGACATTTACAATATTGAACTGGATGCAGACCTCGTTACCTTGAGCGGCTGCGGAACGGGAATGAACCGCATTGTCGGGGGTGATGAACTGGTGGGTCTGGTGCGGGGATTCCTGTATGCCGGGGCCCGCTCCCTCCTGGTCAGCCTGTGGAATGTCTACGACCGTTCCACGGCGGAGCTGATGCAGGCGTTTTACAAATACCTGAAACACAACAAGAACATCGCCCAGAGTCTCTGTTTCGCGATGCGGGACATCAAGGAAAAATACTCCCATCCCTACTACTGGGCGCCTTTCATCCTGATGGGGAAGACAACCCTGGGATCCGCCACGGGAAGCGGCTGCCCACCAGGGGAGGTTTGAAGAAGAGAGGGGCACTTTGGAATTGACTGGGTCGAAGGAAGGTTGTCGCAGCGCCCTCGGGAACCCTTGGACCGTCTCCGTTCGGTCATCTTGACCGAAGTTCAGTCAACATTATCGATTCAATGCGATCTTTTAAAAAAAATTTCAACGGCCATGCACTATTTTTCACATTCGAGCCACTTTATTAGTGTGGAGGGTGTCTCATTTTCGCTGTAATTGACGAGTAGTCTTGCCGATGAACGATCCGGTCGACGTGGAAACGGAGAAGGGGAAGAGAATGGACAACAAGCATTTTATCGAAGAGATCTTCGCGCGATTCGTCGCAGGATGCTTGGCGGGAAAAGAGCGCGAGGAGTTTGAGGTGCACCTCAAGGGGGGCTGTGAATCCTGCGAGGAAGCCATTCGCTGGTACCGCGGGTTGTCGAGCATGCTCCAAAATGACCGCGGATTTGAACCGCCGGAGTCGTCCGTCCGAGGCGTCGTGAACGCTTTCCGCCGGCAGAAATCCCGAGTGACGAACCTGGTCTGCACGGTGGCCGACATGCTGTTTGATAGTTTTGTGGACCCCTTGCCGGCCGGCGTACGGCAACTCGCTGCGACGGAACGCCAGGTCCTCTATCTGGCGGATGAAGTTCAGCTCGACCTGAAAATCGACAAGACCAACAGGGAACACGAGCGCATGATCATTGGTCAACTATTGCCTCGACGCTCCACGTCTCCGGGGAATCTTGGCCTTTCGAAAGTGACGCTGCGTTCGGGGGAACGGGTCGTGCAGTCGACATACACCAACGAACTCGGCGAGTTCATTCTCTGTGTGGTGCCCCGTGGGAACTATGATCTAGAGGTTCTCCTGGCCAACTCGAGGAAGATCCTTGTTCCCAACGTCCCCCTGGTCAATCGTGAGGAGTCACCGGGAGCAGCGCCACAATAAGGGAACATTTTTTGAATGTACTGAATCCTGATGTTTAGCATTTTTACCTCTTTGGTTTTTTTATTCGTTTGAGGAGAAGGATCATGATGAAATCTCTGAAGATGCCTGCCTCTCCATTTCTTAGAAATCTGATTCAAAAAGCCCTGCCTGCTCTTGTCGCCCTTGTCCTCCTGGCGGGCCTCGCGTACGCAAGACCGGAGACCAAGAATCAAAGCATCATTACCTTGGAGCGCGGGGCTTCGGTGCGTGATGTACTCAAGGCGTGCCGCGCCCGCGTGGTCAAGGAACTCACCCCGGGCGAGACCTTCTTGATCCAGGCGATTGACCGGGCTTCGTCCTCGGAGCTGGTGAAACGATGTTCCAAGGCCCGCGGAGTGGAGAGCGTCGAGCCGAACCGCGTCGTTTCCGTTCCTTCCCGTCTCCGAAACCGGACCGGAGAGTTGAGCCAGTCCACCGTCGCCCTGTTGAATCAATCCACCGTGGCCCTTTTGAACGAGGCCGCCTTGGCCAATTATTATGGGGCGAACGTAAAATCCAGTTACCCCACCCAGCCGGCTCTGACCCTGATGGGGAATGAGCAAGCCCACACGGTTTCCACAGGGATGGGCATGGTCGTGGCCGACATCGATAACGGGGTCGACCCCGATAATCCCGTCCTCAAGAGTGTGCTGATCAGCGGCTACAATTTTGTCGATGACAATGCGGATGTGAGCGAATGGACCGGGATGGACCAGTCCACGGTCGCATTGCTCAATCAGAACCAATCGCTGGGACTTGACCAGTCCACCGCTTCTCTGCTGGACCAATCGACCGTCGCGTTGTTGAATCAATCGACGGTGGCCTTATTGAACCAGTCGACGGTGGCCCTGCTGAACCAGTCGACGGTGGCCCTGTTAAATCAGTCGACCGTGGCCTTGTTGAACCAATCCACGGTGGCCCTGCTGAACCAATCGACCGTCGCGCTGCTGAATTCGTTGCCGCCGGACTTCGGACACGGAACCATGGTTGCCGGGCTGATTCACGTGGTGGCCCCCGATGCTCGAATCCTGCCGTTGAAGGCGTTCGGCGCGGACGGAACAGGAACCCTTTCGGATGTAGTAAGTGCCATTTACTACGCGACCGACCATGGCGCCAATGTGATCAACATGTCGTTCTCGTTCTCAGATGATTCCTTGACCTTGAGGAAAGCAATCAGTTATGCGCTTAACAAGAAGGTCGTTTTGGTTTCTTCCATGGGGAACGATGGTCTGGAAACTGCGAACGTTTTTCCCTCGGCTTATCCGGGGGTCTATGGGATCGCCGCTACGGATAACCAAGACATCGTTGCGCCGTTCTCGAATTATGGGACGGTGACTGGATACACGGCTCCCGGGGTCAACTTAATCACTTTCTTTCCCGGAGGGCATTACGCCCTGGTGTCCGGCACGTCTTTTTCGAGCGCCCTGATTTCCGGCGTGTCCGCCTTGGGTGTCTCAGCCCGGGGATCGATCCTCGGTCAAATTTCTTCGGCGATCTCACTATCGGCAGTCCCCATCGATGCCTTGAATCCTGGCTTTGAAAAGAAGCTGGGCGGGGGTCGCATCGACGAGGCCCAGACGATCCTAAGCCTGCAGCCCAAGTAAAGGAATGCGAGGAAATCCCTTGGGAGACGCCGCATTCTCAAAGTTCTCTGAGTTGGAAGTGCGGGAGACAGCCCGCCAAACTCCCAAGGCTGTCAACACGGAATACTGCAGTGTCCCGGCGGCCACAGTGGAGGCGCGGCGTTTCCTCCTGTCTGCAGTGGGTTCCTTGGTGGCGCTGCTTGACCTGAAAGACCAATACACGGGCATCCACGGCGCCCAAATGAGCAACTGGGCGCTGGGGATGACCAAGATGTTCGATCTGACCCCCCAAGAGATTGAAAACATTCAGATTGCCGCAACCCTCCACGATATTGGCAAGGTCGGAATCCCCGATGCCATCCTCAAGAAGGACGAGCCGCTCGAACCTGAAGAGTGGAAGCTGATGAAGAAGCATCCAGAATACGGATGGGCCATCACGAAAGAGATCATCGGGATGGAAAAAGTCAGCCTTTACATCCTTCACCATCATGAAAACTACAACGGCACTGGGTACCCGGCCGGCCTGAAGGGGGAAGGGACGCCCCTGGGTGCCCGTATCATCACCATCCTCGATTGTTTTGACGCCATGACGCATGATCGCTCCTATCGCAAGGCGTTATCGCTCGATCGGGCCCTGGCCGAGTTGAAGAAATATTCGGGAGAGCAGTTCGATCCCGAACTCGTTGAGCTCTTTACGGAATACATCCTCTTCACTTCCCAAGAAGGCTGATCCCCCCATAGACCCTCCTGATTTGACCCTTCGCGTTTTTTCGATTGAAAAAGAATCCTTGCTGCGCCAGAATGAAAACCCTGGCGAGGGACCGGGAGATGCATCCACAGGTCGGGAAGGTCGCCTCCGTTTCTCAAGGGAATTGTGACCTGTCTCCCTGCATTTCGAGCCTTCGTGGCCTCCTCATTGGATGGAGCTGCTTCGAGGAGTGGGGTCGCCTTTCTAATTAGACCGGGGAGCCTGCCGAATAGAGCTTGTGGCCGCTTTTAACCCCAGGCCACACCATGGGGATGATCTTATTTCCCGATAACGCTGCACACCTAGCGGTGATTCGTTTAACCTAACATCAACACAAGCGCGTTTACGAGGGCATTGCGGGGACTCAGGGGATAGCGGTGACGGGTCCGGCGGCGGACAGGGGAACTGAGGGTTTGCAGGGAGCCCCGCACTTTGCGAAGAAGGTTACGCGGCCTGCCGGCAAGTTCCACTCGAGATGGGGGCCCATGATGTTGATGTTTTCGGAAAGGTCTCTAATCGGATGACGGTCGAATTGAGCAACGCGGCAATGAAGTGGGAGGACGCGCAACTGGTCCGTCAGTGCCTCGCTGGGAATGAAGAGGCCTGGACAGCCCTCATCGACAAGTACAAGAATCTGATCTATTCCATTGCCATAAAGTATCATGCGGCGCCGGAAGACGCTGCCGACATCTTCCAGGCGGTATGTCTGGATCTCTATTCCGAGCTTCCTCGGCTCCGTAAAACGGAGTCTTTTCGTTCCTGGCTGATCACCATGGCGACTCACAAGGCATTTCACTGGAAGCTGAAACAGCGGCGGCAGACGACCCGGGAAGTCAGTGATGGGGATGAGACCGAACTCGGCGACGAACCCGCCGTTTCACCTCAATTGATGGAGGATGTTGAACGCGAACAGATCGTTCGTGAAGCCGTTGCCAGTCTTTCCGAACGCTGCCGGCAATTGATTCAACTTCTTTTTTACGAGCACCCTCCCATGCCTTACCGTGACGTGGCGCAGAAACTTGGCCTCGCCACCGGTTCCCTGGGCTTCATCCGCGGTCGTTGCCTGAGCCGCCTTCAAAAGGCCCTGGGGGAGAGGGGCTTCGAGGAATGACCCTGCCCGTCAACTCAGAGCGCATCGAGCGGTTTGTAACCCGGCTGCTGCGCCTCGGCAGCCCTTCTTCCCGCCGAAAATTTCTGATGAAGGACAATTTGTTTCATCACCGTGCGGTGGTGGAGCACCTCTATGAAGAAGCGCTGAAACGCGCTCACGTCGATCTGAGGCAGGCGGACCGGCTGGCGAGCGCAGCCCAATGGATCGCCGAGCGGATCGATGATGACACGGCGCGCGCCCAGTGCCGGCGTGTCATGGGCCATCTCCGGTACCTCGGGGGAAATTACAAGCGAGCCCTGGGTGATTACAAGGCGGCGCTGCGACTTTTTCAGCGGCTCCATCGAGAGCTCGAAGTGGGACGGACACTGAGCGGGGCCATGCAGACGCTCATTTACCTCGGCCGCTATGACGAGGCTTTAGCCTGGGCGGAGAAGGCCCGGGCGATTTTCAGAAAACACAGGGATCGTGCCCGTCTGGCGCGCCTCGAAGGGAACATCGGAAACATCCTCTATCGGCAGGACCGGTTTGCGGAGGCCCTCCGGCTGTACCAACAGGTTCTCCGGCAGTTCCGGCGGTGGGGTGAGAAGGTGGATGTGGCCGCCGCGCTCAGCAACATCGCGGTGTGCGAGATCAGCCTGAATAATTTTACGCGGGCGGAGCAGATCTATCGTGAAGCCCGGGCCTATTGCGAAGAGAATCGCTTGCCCCTGCTGGTCGCGGAAGCGGATTACAACATCGCCTACCTGCATTACTTGCGGGGGGAATATACGCGAGCGATATCGATGTACCAGGCGGCGCGGGAACATTGTGAGCGCGTGGGCGATGTTTACCACCGCGCGCTGTGCGATCTGGACCAGTCCGAAATGTATCTGGAGCTGAACTTAAGTGAAGAAGGGAGCCAACTGGCGGAGCAGGCCTTCGTCAGCTTTAAGAAACTGGGCATGGGTTACGAAGCGGCCAAGGCGATGACCAACCTCGCGATCGCCGCGAGCCATCGAAATCAGTTTTCTGTCGCCCTGCAATCGTTCCGAAAGGCCCGCCTTCTTTTTTTGCGTGAACAAAACCTCCTCTGGCCGGCCTTGATCGACCTCTACGGGGCCCTGGTCCTGTTCCGGGCCAATCGGCCTTCCGAGTCGGAGCTGCTTGCGCGGTCCGCCCTGAAATTCTTTGCGAAAAGCTCTCTTTCCGCAAAGGCGGCGTTGTGCGAGCTGCTGCTCGCGCGACTGTATCTGCAGGGGGGCAAATCCCTTCGGGCCCTCAAGATCTGCCGCGCCGCCCTCCGGAGGATGAAGCGGATTGAAACTCCGGCCCTGGGATATCAGGCCTACTTTGTGCTGGGTCAGATCGAGGAGTCGCGAGGGGATCGGGAGGCGGCCATGCGCGCCTATTTCGAAGCCCATTCCCGATTGGAAAACCTGCGCAGTCAAATCCGGGCCGAAGAGTTAAAGATCGCCTTTCTGAAAGACAAGCTCTCTATTTATGAAAGCCTTGTCTGGATGTCTCTCGATGGCGGCCCGCGGGGCGCGGATCCCGAAGCCGCTTTCACTTTTATCGAACAGGCGAAATCCCGCAGCTTGGCGGATTTGATCGCCTTTCGGGCCCAGTCCTTGCCGGCCCCGAGAACCTTTCACCTTCACCGCGTCGAACAGGCGCGTCGCCTCCGCGAGGAGTTAAATTGGTATTATCACCAGATCGATTTGCAGGGGATGTTGCAGGAGGAGCGCGGCCGCCGGGGCGTTGAACAGTTGAGCCGGCACGCGCGCGAGGTGGAGAACCGGCTGCTGAAGACTCTGTCGAGCCTGAGATCGACGGACATGGAATTCAGCTCCTTGCAGGATGCCGGGTGCGTCAGTCTGGATGAGATCCGGACCAAGATTCCTGCCGACACCCTTTTGGTGGAATATTATCAGGCACGCCAGACCATTTATGCCTGTCTCTTGTCCCCCGAGCACCTGGAAATAGTTGCCGTGGCTTCTGTATCCAAGGTCCGCGATCTGTTCCGTCTCTTGCAGTTTCAGCTCTCGAAGTACCGTTTGGGGCCGGAATACGTCCGCACGTTTGAACAACTCCTCGACGAGGCCACCCATGCGCACCTCTTTGAACTGTACCAGGAGTTGTTGGCACCGGTTCGAAAGAAGCTTCATGCGGAACACCTGATTGTCATCCCCCACAGTTTTCTGCACTACCTCCCCTTTCATGCCTTGTTTGATGGAGAGCGTTATCTGGTCGATGATTTCACCGTTTCTTATGCCCCCAGCGCCAGCGTTTATTATCTCTGCTGCTCCAAACAAACCCGGGCGGAAGACAGGTCCCTCATATTCGGCATTCCGGATGTCCAGGCGCCACAAATCCTGGACGAGGTTCATGCGGTGGCTTCGACTCTTCCTAATGCTCAGCTTTATCTGGGAGAGGAAGCCAATGAACAAAGATTGCGCAGTGCGGGGTCAAGTTGCCGCTATGTCCACATCGCCACCCACGGCTTGTTCCGTCAGGACAACCCCATGTTTTCGGCCATCCGGCTGGGGGACTCCATGCTCAGTTTGTTCGATCTCTATCACCTGAACCTTTCCTCTGAACTGGTGACGCTCAGCGGCTGCGCCACCGGTTCCAACGTGGTGGTGGGAGGAGACGAACTCCTCGGTTTGGTCCGCGGTCTCCTTTATGCAGGGGCGAAAGCCGTTCTCGTCACCCTTTGGGATGTGAACGACCAGAGTACCGCCGATTTCATGAAGTCTTTCTACTCGCATCTTCCGGGCAGTCCGAACAAATCGAAAGCAGTCCAACTGGCCATCCGGGATCTCCGGCAGAATTACCCGCACCCTTACTACTGGGCCCCGTTTGTGATGATTGGCAATGTGATGTCTGCTGAAGGGCCGCCGGAGCGGACCGTGACGGTCTCCTGATCAAGAATTCGTAGTCCCGATTTCCCCAGGCTCTTCCCAGGCCGTATCGATCAAGTGGTGTTCACACTGATCAGTAATGCGATGCGTCTCCGGTCTCGCGCGCTTCTCCGGCTGTCATTTGGAGCCGGGTATATTTTCTGAGCGGGGAGCACACCCTTTAGTAAACGAGCAGAAGAGATCGAATCGCCGGTTCCTGGCCGAGGGGAAAGCCTGGGAAGGAACCCACAAACTAAAATCCAACTTGACAGTGGAGTGAGCTTCTCAAGGGCATCACCTCATGCCTGAGAGGACCGCGCGGTTCCATCAAAAGATGAATTGACCATTAAATGAGGAGCAGAACATGAAAAATCAAAATCACCGGGGAAGAACTCTTAAGATCGCCATTTTCGCGCTGATCCTGAGTTTCGGACTCGCATCACGGACCGTGGTATTTGGCAGTGACAATGAAATTGAATTCAAGGGCAGAATTACGCAAATCGAAAGAACGTCTTCAACCGCCGCGAGACTCACCGTTTCCCTGAGCACTCCCTCTTCAGGGGGACCCCAGACAGTGGTGTTGGTGGATGATATGACGAAGATCGTCAAAGCAGGTGACGTCGAGAGGTCCCTGGATGACTTGAGTGTAGGACAATTTATCGAAGCCCGAGGCATCTTCACATCCAAAGGCATCGATGCGCGCAAGTTTGAAATTCAAGCAGAGAAGGAAGCCGAAAATGAGTTTCGCATCCGGGGCGAAGTGGAGAGTATGGACTTAAGCAGCGGCACTGCAAGGCTGAGCATCGGCGGCTCGAGTATTTCGGTTACCGCTTCCGCTCACATCCGGCATCGGGGGGACAATCAGGAACTCCGGCCCGACGACCTGATCGCCGGTCAACCCGTGGACGTGGACGGTTTCATGCAGAACGGACAATTGATCGTCACTCAGGTGGAAGTGGGTCAAAAGATGGAGGACCAGGCTGAACTCGAACTCCACGGGACCATCACCGCAATCAACGGAAACAACCTGACGATTGAAATGGCAAAGCAACCCTCGATCAGCGTCGTCATCACCCGAACCGATGCCACCCGTGTTGAGGGATCACTGTCGGTTGGAGTGGATGTCGAGGTCAAGGGCATGATGGCGAGGGATTTTAGTATTGTCGCACAAAAAATCGAAGTGGAGGGTGCGGTCGAAGCGGAGATCGAGCACGCCGGCGGGGATGATCACGGCGGGGCGGGAGATGCCGCCAACAATGCGCCTCAAAATGTCTCGCGAGAGATTCAATTGAGTGCTGTCGGAATTGCCCCGAAGGAAGCTGAAGGGGATGCCGAAGTGGAGTTCGAATCCCAGGAGGGGAGTGTCGCACAAAAGCTAAATGTAAAAGGAGATAAGCTCGCCCCTAACTCCACGTTCAGTGTAGCAGTCACTGTCAATGGAGGCTCGGTTAACGTGGGGTCCTTTATGACGGACAACCGCGGGCGAGGTGAATTGGCACTGCAGTGTGGTTCGACCTGCCCGGGATTCTCGTCAGTTCTTGACATCCATGCGGTCCAGGTCCTGAGTGGTGGCTCGGCCGTCTTACAGGGATCGTTCTAAGGAACGGGTGTGTGGTGGGGCCTTCAACCGCCTCTTTGAGGGATTGGAGGCCCCCAGTGTCTTTGTTGTCGGGCATTCTTTCTAACCCTCCCCAGACCCCTAAAGAGGACTGCTATCTGAGATCTTCCGACGGCACAGCAGAGATGGACCCCGGGGGAGGCTCGAGTTTCCGCGTTAGACTGGATCGCTGAAGCTGAGGGAGGCTGGATGCCAGGTGAGGGTGGCTATGGAGCTATTAAATAATGATCTCCAAAGTGGCAGCGGACGTAAAATTCAGCTCTTGTTTGTAAAAAATTCTTGTCTTGGGTATATTTTTGATCACGAGTCATCACCCTCATACATTGGAGGCTAATGCATTGACTTTCCAGCAGGAATCGGCCTTCAAAGAGGTTCAAAGGGTGGGAGAGCTCAAGACAAAGATGCCACATGGGGCAACCGGACACTCCCGCCAATCTGCACTAATAAGTTGATTTTAAATATGTTAGCTTTTACCTGTTTTGAGTTCATGGAGCGAGCCAACCAATGAGAATCAAGACCAATTACAACGCTTTTATGAGTCTGGCTTGGCTTACGGTTATTCCCGTGAAGACAATGACTTCGGTGGCAAATGAATGGTCGTTGAGGACAGAACTTGTTGTGAAACAAGCCAGGGGTGGCCAATGAAGCATTATGACATCACAGAATGGAGCGATTTTGCTCGCGGCTTGACCGAGGGCATCGATCGCAGTTCGATGGAAAGGCATCTAGAGCTCGGTTGCAGTCAGTGCCGACGCACAGCCCGTCTGTTCATTGATTTGGCGAGGATCGCCAAGGCCGAACCACAGTTTCAGGTACCCCTGTCCGTCGAGCGTCTCGCGAAGGCAATTTTAGCCATGAACCAGCCGGAAAAGTTGAGGCGCCTGCCCCGATTCGTGCCGCGCCTTGTCTTCGACAGCTTCCGAAGCCCCTTGCCAGCAGGAGTGCGCTCCCGGCAGGGAATGACCCGGCAGGCGTTATACAGGGATCATGCAGCAAATTTTTCACTTGACCTGAGATTGGATCACGAGCCGGGTTCTTCACAAGTAGTTCTGGTAGGTCAAATTGCCAATTTCAAGGAACCTTCCAAGAGGCATTCGCATGTGCCGGTTTTCTTGCTGGCTGGAAGGGACATCGTGGCACGGACAGTGAGCAACCAGCTGGGCGAGTTCCAGTTGGAATGTCAGGCTAAAAAGCGCCTGCGATTGTGTGTGCCGGTCAATGACATGGAAACGACTCGGTTGATGGAGATCTCCCTGAACCAGCTCGTCAAGGGAAAGCAGATTGAAGATTCAGCGTTGAGGCCGAAGCGGGCCATGAAGAAGGACAAGAAATAAAGGAAGCGCGGGAGTTGCTGTTGTCTTACGACCGGGACATTTCCCCGGGTTGGAGGGTGGCATGGAACAGGCGATTCGAGAGTGTCTTGGAGTTGGTCTTTGTTTTGCTATTGTGGGGGTTGCAAGGATGATGGAAATATCACTGAAGCATGTCTTGAGGGAAGATTTCCAGAAGAGAATGCTCCCACGATCCTTGAGCGTACCGCCGGAGGATGACCGCGGGTAGCCCTTTGGGTCCACTGGTAATCAGGAAGTGCCAATACGCAGGGTATTCTGCGAAAAGGTTAGGGGATGGAGTCCACCATGGGGTATAGGGCGAAACGATACATCTGGCTTCACTTATTTTTGGTACTCTGCTGGATTGCATTCCCGCAGGGATTCTTCGGTCGTAGCGCCGCCCAAAGTGCCCCCACTCAAACCCAGGCCGTCGCCAGCAATTTATTTATCCTCAGGACTCCAGCTGCAACTCGCGACAGTGTGTGCAGCAGAAACAACCTGCAGTTCATTCGTGGGGTCGATACTCCGGGCCATGATGTTTTCCTGGTGAGTGGACCAGCGGCGACCGATCCGGTGACGCTGGAGGACCATGTCAAGGGTGATGACGCGGTCCAAGGGTTCGAGCAGGTGGGGGGCGTGTTTGTTCCCGAAGCGCTTGCCGGTGCGAATCTGAACCAGTCGACTGTTGCCTTTCTGGATGCGTTGGGAAACACGGCCACCACTTCTTTTTCCGGAGACATCGTCAGGGCAAGCTACGTCAGCCAGCCGGCAACTGCGATCATCAACATGCCGAGCGCCCAGGGCATCGCGAGCGGGGCGGGGATTGTTGCCATTATCGATACGGGCCTTGATCCCGATCATCCCGCGCTAAGGCGATGGGTGGTTCCCGGTTTTGACTTCGTCCACAATGTGGCCGGAACAGCGTCCGAGTGGAGCGACCTTGCCCAGTCCACCGTGGCTTTTCTGGATCAATCCACTGTGGCGTTCCTCGATCAAACGAGTTCTGCGGTATTGAATCAATCGACCGTGGCGTTTCTGGATCAATCGACCGTAGCGTTCCTGGATACCAACAAGCCTCCTGCCGCCTTCGGTCATGGCACCATGGTCGCTGGGATTGTGCATCTGGTTGCCCCCACAGCCAAGATCATGCCTCTGAAGGCCTTTCAAGCAGATGGCAGCTCAAATACCTTTGATATTATCCGTGCGATATACTATGCAGTCGACAATGGCGCGAACGTAATCAATATGAGCTTCAGCCTGGCGGGTTTTTCTCAGGAATTCGTCAGGGCGATCAATTACGCTACCGATCATGGGGTGATCTGCGTTGCCTCAGCAGGGAATGACGGGACGGATGACTTGAAGTATCCTGCGGCTTTGCGAAACGTCATTGGGGTGGCTTCCACCACCAACCTCGATGTCCGCAGCACGTTTTCCAATTTCGGATCGGGTCTGGTGACCCTGGCCGCCCCCGGAGAAGGGATTATCACGACCTATCCGGGTGGCCACTACGCCGCTGCCTGGGGTACCTCGTTCAGCGCTCCTTTCGTCGCCGGGGCACCGGGGTTGTTACTCCAATTTATTCCGAAAACCGATTTCTTCGGAGGCGTTGATGCACTGTCACACGCCAAAGAGCTCACCAGTGAGCTTGGCTATGGCAGGCTCGACCTCTACCAGGCGCTGACCTCACGACTCAAGTCTCTTCGCTAGACAGAGTTCTAATTTCAATCACAAATCTACTGGCTGTGTACACTTTTGAACCACCCCCTCGTTTCTTGAGGGAGAGGTTGCTGATGGATCCTATGGGTGTGTGTGTTCACGACTCTATTGTAAGTTATTAAAATTAAATAGTTTACTGTTGTGACAACGAGTGAGAAGGAAGATCTCCAAGCGACATTTTGCGGGTATCCGAATGCTGGAACCAGGATTGCTGTAAATTGGACTTACTCGACAATTGCACGTTTGATCCGCCAAGAAACATAGAATGTGCAATAACAAATCTTTCCATGGTTTAAAGAGTGTGTTCTAGTTTGAGTCACGACTCAAAAAGGTAGGGTAGATTCCCGATGGAATTCATCCCAGGGATGAAGCTAAGGCGTCATGAGTCAAAGTATTATTAGCTAAAGGGTTAGTTCTGGGTTGAGAAGGTGAAAAGAACAGAACGGGCGGGTTCGGGAGATGGTATGACGTTTGGTGTAACAATTGCTTTGGTTTCAGTGGTTAATTTTATTGCGGAGAAGGTGTCATGAGACAAAACGCAAGACAACATTTCCGGGTTGCCCTTATTTTGGCTATTTTCCTGATCACGGTTCCGCTTCAGGCCGCTACCGGCGATATCTGTATTCTGCGGACGAGCGCCTCCTCATTGCAGACTGTGCTGAACAAGTACAACCTGCAACTCCTTGGTTCGGTGGACGGGGCACACGATGTTTATTTGGTGCAGGAGCCCGTTACTGCATCTCCCCTCAACATGGATGCGATTGTTAAGGCCGACCCGGCAGTCCAGAATTTCGAGGAACTTGTCCCGGCAGTGATTCCCGAAAGCCCGGCTACTCTTCAAGCGGGTACAATGAGCCCGTCGACGGGTTCGCTCGCCAATCTGGCTTCCAGCCAAAGTTTTGTCAACTATGCGGGTGATTCCGTTTGGAGTAGTTACGTCAACCAGCCGGCTGCCAATATCATTAATCTCTCCAATGCCCATCAATACGCGACTGGCAAAGGAACGATAGCCATCATTGATACCGGCGTTGATCCCAATCATCCCGTGCTGAAGCGGTGGGTTACAACGGGCTATGATTTCGTGAACAATGTTATGGGGTCTGCATCGGAGTGGGTGGACCTGAGTCAATCCACGGTTGCATTCCTCGATCAGTCCACAGTGGCTTTTCTGGATGGCAGCAATCAAGCCGTCCTCAATCAATCCACGGTTGCTTTCCTGGACCAGTCGACCGTCGCATTTCTCGATACGAACAATCTCCCTGTCGCATTTGGACATGGCACGATGGTGGCCGGGATTGTCCACCTCGTTGCCCCTACGGCGAAGATCATGCCTTTGAAAGCCTTCCGGGCGGATGGAACATCGAACAGCTATGACATTATTCGTGCCATCTACTTTGCCGTCGACCATGGGGCCGATGTCATCAATATGAGTTTCAGTATGGCGAGTCCCTCCACTGAGCTTGTGCGTGCCATCAATTACGCCGCGGATCACGGGGTGATTTGCGTCGCCTCAGCGGGAAATGCGGGATCCGACACGCTTAGCTTTCCAGCCGCATTAAGGAATGTAATCGGCGTCGCCTCCACTGCGTGGAACGATTCGCGCAGTGCATTCTCCAACTATGGCTCTGGTCTGGTGGCCTTGGCAGCGCCGGGCGAAGCGATCGTCACTACTTACCCGGGTAACCACTACGCTGCGGTCTGGGGTACCTCTTTTAGCGCGCCGTTTGTGTCCGGCGCTCCTGCGCTGATCGAACAGCTGTATTCGAACACTTCTTACAACAGCAGCATGAACTCGCTCTCCCATGCGAAGCAACTGACCACCGATCTCGGATTCGGGAGACTCGATCTCTATCAGGCTCTAACGTATCTCCAGAAGAACTGAACGCCAATGATTAGCGCAGACACCTGCCTGATCTAAGGGAAGCCCCCTGAATGCCCAAAGCACTCTGAGTCCCAGCCGTTGGGTTGATGTCACTGGGGGAGGGATGCTTGGGTGCGGGAGCAGGCCTCGTTCGGTCCTTTCATCCTGCGTTCTTCTGGTCCGCTTTGAGAATTCTGTGACGGCAGCTGCAGGACGTTGTATTCTTTCCCCCCTTCAATAGACGCCCATCTTTAGTTGTGCCGCAAACAAGCGGTTGTACCTTCATTCCCGATGCGCTTGCGGGAACTCACTTGGATATCTTGGATATAATGAAAAGCAGGGGGATTGCCAGGCAGAGTTGCGGTATTCGAGAAGGGAAGCGGAGGGAATCAAACGTGTGCGGTCCGGCCTCGGTGCGTGGCGGCAAGTGGGGGTAGTGCCACTCGCCGCCACTTTTCTGCCGCGCGGGAGAGGCTGGATCAAGAAAGAGATCCTCGCGGGCAGAACTGGATGCGGGAGAGCATCGGATCGCGCTCTCCTACGACCACGATTCGGCCAGGAAGCCGATCGCCGTGACCTCACCGCTGATGGGATCGTCCCCCTATTCGTGGGGCGGAGCATCCTCTCTGGCTGGGTCCATCGACGTCAGCTGGGATCCTGGTGTCTATCACTCCCGTCATCAAGGGAGATCAGTCGTGAATGACGGGTTTTAATTGCTTACCTCCTATGCCACAGTTTGTACTCCACCTTGCCTATTTCGAGGGCTTCGCGCTGCGACAACCGCTCTGTCAGTCTGCCTGATGAAAAAGAACCGAATCGTTTGCGCTCCTACATTACTGGCGGTGTACGTTCATTCAAATAGGGTACATCGCCGCCTAAAAAATATAGTGTCCCAAGCAGATGATGATTAACCAGGCAGCCGCTGCATCGACAATTTGCTGGTTCGTGGGAAGAGGCCATTCTCATCGGTTAGTCCTGGAGCGGGCTAAAAAAAGAATCTTATGATTGCTCCGCCCAGGACAATCCCCTCATCAAGACTGCCAACCAACCGGGAAAACGCGACAGAAGCTGAATGGATTGGACCTCTTTTCAGCTAATTCTTTGAAAAACCTATATCTATTGGTGTGCTCTGAACCCTATATAGACATCCTGGGTTCATAAACCGGCTTTGAGCTGCGGCTCATTCACGGGCGGGGGATGGGGAGAAACGGTGTATACACGGTCCAAGACGATGGTGGTCTCAGGTTCATTTCAGAATTTTTATCCTCAGGACGTTTGGAGGAATTTATGAAGCTCGAGCGAGAACTTCAGGTCGCCACAAGTCTAGCCTTGCAGGCCGGAGAGGTCCTCTGGCGCCACCAGTCGCGACAACCCAAAGTAGAATACAGGGCAAAGGGGGAGCCGGTCACCCTTGCCGACATCCAGGCGGACAGTATCATCCGCGCCGGACTCAATACCGCCTTTCCCAACGACGCCGTTTTTTCTGAGGAGTCCGCGGACTCCCACGCCAGGCTCTCGTGCACGCGCGTCTGGATTGTTGATCCGCTGGATAGCACCAACAATTTTGTGGAATTGGGCAATGAGTATTGTGTTTCGATTGGCCTGTCGATCCAGGGTCAGGCCGTCCTGGGCGTGATTTACAACCCCGCTCGGGATGAGTTGTTCACTGGGTATTGCGGTCGCGGCGTGCTCCTGAATGGTTCTCCGGTCAAGGCAAGTGAGGTAAGAGAGGTTGAAAAAGCACGCATCTCTGTTTCGAGAAAGGAATGGCGTCGCGGGATCGTGATGTTATCCACCACGCTGCGGATTGAGCCTTTGTCCAGCATGGCCTACAAGCTCGCGCGGGTCGCGGCAGGGATGGACGACGGGGTGTTCTCATTGACCCCGCGAAAGGAGTGGGGGACGTGTGCGGGCGTGGCTTTGGTCGAGGCGGCGGGAGGAAGAACAAGTCTGCTCGACGGACGCAGGATCGCGTTCAACCGATTCAACCTCCGGCAGCCGCTCGGAATGGTCGCAGCCGGTTCGCAATTGCATCCCCTGTTAGTCGAGCGCGTCCGCGACCTCTCTCCCGCTATCTGGGATGAATGCGGCGGAATCTGCCGGAAGGTCGACGACCCTTGGACAGCAATCCCAACTGAGCAAGAAGACCCCACGAACGAGGGGAGGGATGGCCTATGAGCCGGAACAACCCCATTCGTATTCCGTTCGCCGCAATCGTAGGCCAAGGTCTATTGTCCCGTTTCAGCTTTAGAACTATCGGATTCATCCGACCTCTCTATGCCTATCGCATGATCCTTTGTTTAGGGTATATTTTCCAGCCACTCCACGCACCCTATTACAAGTGAAGGAAAGAACTGCCTCGACCCCCATCGGCTCCTTGTATTGAACGACGGGATAGTCGGAAACGAGGGGAGAAAAGTCTGCGTAGACAGACATCTGAGGAGTCGCGCTGCAGGGTTTGAGATGTCTGATTAGCGAAGCGGCGCCGACGAGCTGGGTCGGCTAGGATTCGCTGAGGAGGCTGACGATGTGGGAAAAGCTATTGATTAGGCTTGCTGCGCTCTATTGGGCGAGTGGAATCGTCTTCTTGTTTTTAGCCGGAAGGATGTTCAAGGAGTTTGTTCGACGGAAGGAGTCCGGCGGCAAGCCAGATGCAGTTCCGAGTGGCCTCCCCCTCTCCCCGAATCATAAAGGCGCTGGACGATTCAACGCCTGGATTGGACTCCACGGGCAGAATTGAAAGCCTGCATGCCTGCGGTGGATAGGAATCCTGTTTGCGAAGTGGGTTGGACAATGTCTCAAGAGTTGACTTGTGGTGCGGATATCAATGCGGAATGAAGAGCGGTGAGCTGGAAGAATTCCTGGGGGGCGGACCGATGACAGTAGGAAAACTCTTGAGACTCAATGCCGAGGTTTCTCGACTCGTCGAATTTTTCGGGTACAACGAGGAATTCAGACGTCAGTATTCCGCGTGGTTGACGAAGCTGGGGGAATGCATCGTCAACGAATGCATCTCCGAACAACTGGATCTGGACATGCCCCTTGGAGAGTCGGCCCAAAAGGTATTCGTGGAATTTAAAGAATGGCTTTCCTCGCTCCCGGAACTGCAGGGGGTGTGCGATCTGGGCACAGATGGAATGATCGAAAAACAGAAGATCAGCCAGTACCTCCTCAGCCAGCTCCCGGAAGATGAGCACCGGAAGTTGGAGGACCGGGTTTTCAAGGATGACCGAATCCTTGAAGATCTGGAGGTCTTAGAGGATTCAATGGTCCGCAAGTACATTCACAAGGAACTCCCCCAGGGCGAGTTGATCCGGTTCGAGAGAATCTACTTGGCCACTGAACGGGGCAGGAAGAAAGTGTGGCTGGCTCAGGCGCTTCATGCGTTTGCTCAAGGACGCCCTCCCCGGAGTGATTCCGACAGCGGGGAATCGGGGAAGCAGTAACCTTCCTTTCTCAACATCCCCCCTTCTTTTTTTCAGGTTGAAAAAGAAAATCTCCTGCGTCAAAATACCTTCCTTCGCAGATCGATCTCTGGACTCGTCCGCACGAGCGGACCAGGAAATTAGGGGCAGACACCTTTTCCTATAAGACTTCGCAGGAATGACATCAAGGCCGGTGTCTGTCCCTTTTGTTCACGAGCGGATCAGGAAGTTAGGGACAGACACCTTTTCCTATAAAACTTCGCAGGAATGACATCAAAGCCGGTGTCTGTCCCTTTTGTTCACGCGCGAATCAGGAAGTTCCATCCTGGTTCGAGTGAGTTTTGTTATCCATTCCCATTTGGGATAACCCGCGCCTGAAGGAGCCCGCAGCCATGAGTGAAATGAAGAATCCCCAGGAACCTCTCATCCTCCCCCTGTCCCGCCGTGAGTTCATTGCCACGGTGGGCGTCGGTGTTGCCTCGGCAACCGTGCTTCATCCGGGGGTAACAGAGGCAGAGCCTGTGGCAGCAAGCCATGCCCACGAGCCCACAGAAGGCAGTGCTCGCCGGGTTCCGATTTCAGTGTCGGTCAATGGGACCCAATACGAGCTTGAAGTAGAGCCCCGATGGACGCTGGCGACGGTCCTGCGGCGCGAATTGGGACTGACGGGCACTAAGATTGTCTGCGACCGCGGGGAGTGTGGCGCCTGTTCAGTCGTGCGTAATGACCAGCTTATTTATTCTTGTATGACCCTGGCGGTGGAATGCGATCGTTCCCGGATTGAAACCATCGAGGGCATTGCCGATGGAGAAAAACTGCACCCCGTCCAACAGGCGTTTATCGACAACGACGCGCTCCAATGCGGTTACTGCACCCCCGGCCTGGTAATGGCTGTCAAGCATCTACTCGATCATCATCCGCATCCCGGGCTTGAAGACGTCAAGGAAGCCTGCGCCGGCAATTTGTGCCGGTGCGGAACCTACCCGAATGTCTTTAAGGCCGCGCTGGAGGCAGCTCAGAAGATGAAGCCCGCTCAGGCCCGGAGGGCTGCCAGATTGTAGCCCCGTCTGAGCCCCGCGCTTCTTCTTTTTGCGGGGCGAGGGCGGGGTCAGCATAAGAGAGAAGGTCAGAGCCCCGGCGGGGCGACAGAGATCGTTTGGTTGAATGAGGAGGAGTCTGCGATCCCCGCTGAGGATATTAGGCCACAGATCCCTACGGAGAAACTCACATGCCAAAAAAGGTCAAAACCACAGTGGAGTTCGAAGGGCGCGTCAGCGAAATCCTCGTCGATATTCCCGACATTGAGACCCCTCTCTGGGGCAACGATGCCGAATTGGATATCGTGGGCCATCCTACCCCCCGGGTCGATGGGGACAAACGGGTGACAGGAGCAGCTAAATACACTTCCGATATCGTGCTTCCTCACATGCTGTACGGGCGCATTCTGCGCAGCGCCCATCCTCACGCCGTTGTGAAGAGTATTGATTCGTCAGAGGCCGAGAAGTTGCCGGGCGTCAAGGCTGTGATATCTGCGTTTAACACGGATGCGATTCGGTGGCATGGGTCAAGCTCCTTGTTCGACAAAACGGTGCGTCTGGTGGGAGACGAGGTGGCGGCCGTCGCTGCCGTCGATGAGGACACCGCGGCCGACGCGTTGGAGCTGATCAAAGTGGACTACGAGAAGCTTCCCTTTGTCACCGACATGGAAGAGGCCATGAAGGACACCTCGCCCAAACTCTGGCCGAACGGGAATCTGGTGGGCGGGAAGCCTTCAATCTATGAGCGGGGAAGCGTCTCGAAAGGGTTCGCCGAGGCTGACCTGGTAATTGAAGAGACCTTTCGAACCCAGACCGAGTTGCACACTTGCCTGGAGACTCACGGCAGTGTGGCTTTCTGGGAGAGAGACAAGCTGACGGTATGGGACTCCACCCAGGCGGTGTTCAACGTCCGGGATGCACTGGCGGCCGCCCTGAATATTCCCTCCAACCACGTGCGGGTCATCAAGCAATACATGGGTGGGGGATTTGGGAGCAAACTTGAACTGGGAAAGTACACGGTGATTGCTGCGTTGCTGGCACGGCGGACCAATCGTCCCGTGCGGCTGATGCTGACGCGCGAAGAAGACCAGATGAATACCGGCAATCGTCCGGCGACCCTCCAGCACATCAAGGTCGGCGTCAAGAAAGATGGGACGCTCACGGCGATTGAGTTGAAGTCCGTTAACGCCAACGGCGCCTATCTGGGAGGCGCAGGATGTGGCGCGCCTTACCGGGAGATGTACCTGTGCCCTAATGTGCGAACCGAGGAAAATGCGGTGTATGTCAACACAGGGCGAAGCCGGCCGGCCCGCGCGCCGGGGCACGTGCAGGGCACCTTCGGCCTGGAGTCCACGATGGATATCGTGTCCCGCAAGATCGGCATGGATCCGCTGGAGTTTCGAAAGAAGAACTACGCCACGGTCAATCAAGCCCAAGCGAATCCGAAACCGTATTCGGCGAAACTCCTCGACCAACTTTACGAGGAGGGGGCGAAGAAGATCGATTGGTGGAACCGGGATAAGAGAAAAGATTCCGTCTCTCCCCCCAGCAAGAAGCGCGGCGTCGGCATGGCGAGTCAGATTTGGGGAGGGGGCGGAGGACCGCCGGCCTACGCGCTCGTCAAAATCAATCGGGATGGTTCGGTGAACGTCTTCTCGGGAACCCAGGACTTGGGGACCGGGACGAAGACCATCGTGGCGCAAATTGCGGCCGAAGAATTGGGGATCGCTCTCGCCGACGTGGCCGTCGACCTGGGGGACACCGAGACGTGTCCATTTTCAGGGTCGAGCGGCGGTTCGACCACAGCGGCCTCGGTGGGTCCGGCGGTTCGAACCGCTGCCGCCGATGCGCGCCTCCAGTTGTTTGAATACGCGGCGCTGGACCTCAAGGTGAAGCCGGAGGAACTCGCCTCCCGCCGTGGAAAGATTTTTGTGAAGAGCGATCCACAGAAATCCCTCGCTTTTAAAGATGCTGCTCGAAAGGCAGGAAACAATATGATCATCGGAAAGGGCTTTCGAGGTCCCAATCCCGATGGCTATTCGCTCAACACCTTCGGCGCGCACTTTGCGGAGGTCGAGGTCGACACCGAAACTGGACGAGTGACGGTGCTGCGCCACGTGGCAGCACATCACAGCGGCCGCGCTCTTAATCCCTTGACCATGACCAGCCAGATCGAAGGGGGCGTCATCCAGTCGATGGGGTACGCGCTCTCCGAACAGCGGGTCATCGATGCGGCCAGCGGCATCCCTCTGAACATGAATATGGAGAACTACAAACCGATGACGGCGCTGGATGTTCCAACGATCGAGCCTGTGCTGCTGACCCAGGTCGATGAGCATTGTAATACCCTCGGTGGAAAGGGGATTGGCGAACCGCCGCGCATCCCGGCCGCTGCGGCAATCGCCAATGCGGTGGCCGATGCCATTGGCGTCCACATCAAAGAGTTGCCGATCACGCCCGACAAGGTGCTGGCCGCGCTCAAATCCTCGGCGCCCAATCATAAGGCGTAGACGATGTGAGAAGTTAGGGACAGACACCTTCTCTTAAAGGGGTTCGCAGGATAGACACCAAAGCCGGTGTCTGTCGCTTTTGTTTGTCGATGAGAGCCCGATCTACAGAAGCCCCCGAGGGGCGCCAGAATGTAGCCCCGCAGAAAGTTAGGGACAGACACCTTCTCTTAAAGGGGTTCGCAGGATAGACACCAAAGCCGGTGTCTGTCCCTTTTGCTTGTCGATGAGAGCCCGATCTACAGAAGCCCCGGAGGGGCGCCAGAATGTAGCCCCGGGTGGAGCGCAGCGGAGGCCGGGGTCAGGAAGGCGAAGAATCAACCAAGCCGCGGAGCGGCGACAGAATGTAGCCCCGGGTGGAGCGCAGCGGAGCCCGGGGTCAGGAAGGCGAAGAATCAACCAAGCCGCGGAGCGGCGCCAGAATGTAGCCCCGGGTGAAGCGGAGCGGAGCCCGGGGTCAGGAAGGCGAAGAATCGACCAAGCCGCGGAGCGGCGCCAGAATGTAGCCCCGGGTGGAGCGGAGCGGAGCCCGGGGTCAGGAAGGCGAAGAATCAACCAAGCCGTGGAGCGGCGCCAGAATGTAGCCCCGGGTGGAGCGCAACGGAGGCCGGGGTC